>JASLCM010000263.1 GCA_030151845.1 Bacteroides sp. | reverse complement strand
TTATGCGTTCACTCTTATTTTGATTAACACTCCACTCCACCTCTAATGTTCCCCCTACAGCCCCACTCATTCTAGCCATTGCTGTTAAAGCTACCGCAGAATATTGGGTATCAAAATACTCCTCTTCGGCTAACTCTTGAGCGATCTCTTGAGCCAATCGAAAAGCTTCAGGGAGTCGGTTTAATGTAGTCATAGCCTCTAACAATAGCGCTTTATCTCGTTTATACGAGCCAAAAGAGGATGTGTTTACTCCACTTTTTTCTAAACGAGTTGGTAGTGAAGCAACCAACTGATTTCCAACACTACTTTTTCCAGAAAGAGCATAGGCAGAGGCCAACATCCAAGTAGCTCTACTATCTAGTTTCTCCTCTACCTTCAAACGATTCATTGCACCTAGCTCTGGGGCAGAAGCTAATGCTAAACTATACAATCGATAAGCCTGATCGTAATCTTGGCTTGCAGCATCTAAAGCAGTTGTACTCCTCCATTCTCTCGCTCGCTTTCGTTGTACCTCTTGTAACCTACTAAATACAAGTTGATTTACGGCAAAGCCTTTCTCTTTAGCCAATGAAAGAAAGACTGTTAAGTAAGAATCTAGCCAAGGGTAGCTTCTTGAAGAGTTACTCCAGTATCTAAAGGAACCATCACTATTTTGCCTGCTATAAAGTTGATGAATAACCTCTTGTATCTCTTTTTTATAAGGAAGATAGTGAGCTCCATCGATACCTGTTAGCGAGGGCAAAAAGAGTAGTGGTAAAGCTTTTGAAACCAACTGTTCTGTACATTGGTGAGGATAATGATGCAGATAGCTTAACCTTCTTTCTAAGTCGATTGAGGGGATTCGAGAAACTGTTGCACGAACTGTTGTCTTCACCTCTCCTTCATCCAATAGAAGATCTATCTCTTTTTTCTCATTGGGCTGAATAAGATAGCCAAATGTCTGAACAATAGGTGGGTTTGGATTTCGAACTGCTAATTTTATCGTCTCTTTGGCCTTAACTCCTCCTCCTTCTGCAAGAATAGTAACCTCAGCTTCACCAGGAGTACAACCTACTTTTAGCCTAAAACGAACCAACTGGTCGCCTATCTTACTAAAAGCTATATTTTTCACCCCTTCATCAATCAGTTTTAAATTGGATGAAGGCTTCAATGTTATCCTTACATTCTTCACCTTCTCTTCTCTTGTAAAGACATTCACAGGAACCTCTATTTCTTCACCAATACTAACTACTCGTGGTAGCGTGGAAAGTAACATTAAAGGAGATTTCACCTGTGTGGTAACCTCAGCATTCCCATAGGCTCTTCCACTTTTAGCAACAACCATAGTACGAACAGATCCTATATAAGCTGGTAGTTTCAATTGATGCGTATTGGTTCTTCTAGAATCTAATTTAAAAGGTCCAATAAACCGAACTACAGGTTTAAATCGGTTCACAACAGCCTCTCCAGGCTTCAACATCTCATCTCCACCTATACCAAAAAGCTGTCCTACTCTCCCCTTAACGGCTCCTAAAACTTGGTCGTAAATGTCCCATGTCCCCACTCCTAGCGCCTCTTTTAAAGAGAACTCTTGCCAAGGATTAGGGGTTCTATAATTCGTTAGGTCAAGAAGTCCCTCATCTACAATAGCTACTGTATAGACCATCTCTCTTCCCTCTTTTTCTGAGATTTGAAGTGTAAACTCTTTTTCTGGAGCCAACTCTTTCGGCATATGAATAACAGGTGATAGTTCCGTCTGCTTGTCCACTACCTTAATGGGACGAACACCATACAGTCGCATAGGTAACCCATTTACAGTTTGTCCATGGGGTTGTAATAAACTTATATGAACATAAGCATTAGGAAGGAACTCCTCGGTTACTTTAAAACTATACTGCTGCTCATGTTTATCGGAGGTTCTAACCCAACGCTGTGCTATAACCTTACTACCGTTCTCTATCGAAAGAAGTGCTCTTCCTTTAGAAGCTTTGGGAAGGATTACAGTAGCCTCCTCTCCTACTGCATATTCTTCTTTATCGAGAGAGAAATCAAGCATTGTTATTCCAGTAGGAGTTGTACCCTTATCTCTCCCATACCAACTTGGCCAATCTACAAAAAACTCACCACCCGATGCATGTCCACTCTCTTTATCCTCTATAAAAACCAAATAGCGTCCCCAATCTTTATCAGCTATCTTAAAAGGCAAGTTCCCCTTTCCACCAACGGTTTTAAGCGTTCCACTTAAAACAGGATGAGCTGCAATTTTATTTATATAAGAGTCATAGCTCTTTTGAGCATGCTCCCACCACCAACTCCATTCAAGCTTATAGATTTTGTAGGCCAGACTCCGCTCCACCTCTTTTCCATTTTCATCTAAGCTTACTACAGCGATCTTATTCTCTTCTCCTGTAGTAAAAGAGATATCTCCTCCCTTAGCATTGGTTAAGGCTACTCCTACATAAGATTTAAAAGGAGAGTAATTCACCTCATCACTTGATATACTTACATCTCCACCAGGTTCAAAAACTCGTGTAATGAAGCGACCATTCAAATAACCTGGGGCATCTAGTACTTCAGGAAACTTCAATTGAGGATAAGCAACTCCATTAGGATCTAATTTACCTTTAAAGACCTCCGATCTACTGGTTGAAAATGTAGATAATGGGTTGTTAAAAGTATACTCTTCATACCCTCTAAATTTTGTGTCGGCACGAGAAAGAACCAACTCTATCTGAGCTTCCAAGTTTGCCGCTACGGCACCGGTAAGCCAAGAAGAAGAGAGTTTAGGCTGAAAACTATTTTCCCCTTTCTTAAAGAAGTCTTTCGCAAGTCCCAAGTCTATTTTTAATCGATTTGGTTTTATCGTCTCTACCCGCAAGGCTTTATGAAAGTGAGTTCCCCCCACTTTTACATAGGCATTCCAAACCCCTGTTGGAGCTGTACTTTGGATAGGAATTTCAAACGAATAAACTCCCTCCATACTGTTTTTAGATATATCCTTCCAGTAAAACTGTCCGCGAGGAGAGTAAACCTCTAAGGAGACTGGGTGATTGGCTGGAATCTTTTTTTCCTGATCTTCCAACATAAAAGTAAGATAGATGGTATCTCCTGGTCGCCATACTCCTCGTTCTGTGTATAAAAAACCTTTCAATCCATTCTCAACCTCTTTACCTCCCACATCGAACCGGCTCATGGATAGTTCTTTACCATCTATTACTTTGAGATAGTTTTTTTGTTCTTTCCAGGTTGTCACTACAAGAAAAGGCTTTCCTTTAGGCGCTAAGGTAACAAACCCATCACTATCTGTTATTCCATTACCAATTTCTTGCAATTGATAATTTAAAACTGAAACCGTTGCTCGTTGCAATGGATCTGTGGTTAACATATCCGTTACCGCTACCCAAAGTTTATTGTTATCACCTTTCTTTACAATAACCCCTATATCACTGGCAAGAACATTACAGGTAGCAAAGCGTTCTGTCCCCATGTAATAAGATGGATGGTAAGGATTATCGCGCTCAGACCATTTGTACAAGGTCCAATCTATTTCTGAAAAAAGATCGGAGTAGTAATAACGTTCTGGGTTGTCCCACTGCTCCTCCTTATCAGTTTCCACTTGATCCAAAGAGACCATCTCCCCCAATCTACTCTTCTCTATCGCTTTTGAGTTACTACTTAAAACTGCATCTTCTTGATCGAAGGAGAGGATGATGCGATAAATCGCATTAGGGTCTTGTTTAAAAAGGGTAGAAAGATCGATAGAATAGTTATTCCACACATCTAAACGATTTGTAAGCGTGGGATGTAAAGGAAACTTCTGTTTGTGAATGAGTCGGCCTACTCGATGTAGGTTCGAACTCTCCTCCAACTCATTTTGTTGCAAAAAAAGAGGAATATTAGAGGGGTAGATCTGTACCACATTTAAGGTTACTGCACTTAAGCCTACAGCACGAAACGGAAGAATCAACTGTTCTGAATTGGGTAATATAGCTCCCTCCTTTTCTATAGATACCGCTGGTTTTACAATCTCTTTTGCCAAAGACAACTGAACCTCTTTAGAGAGAGGCTTTTCCGTAAAATCTTTAACACCTTTATCTACTACTATCTGAAGCGTATCATTGCTACTCTCTTCGAAGTAGAGAAACAACTGATTTTCCTTCTGTTCAAAAGCCAAAGATCTTGAAGGAATAGGTTTACAGTCTACTAAGCCCCTTAAGTTCTGATTAGCTAATAAAGGTTGTGAAAATATTAGTCGGACCCCGTTTTCGGGTTTATCTATGCGTTCAAACTCAAGGATGGAAAAGTCCTTCAATGCTGGGACCATAACCTCTTCTATGCATCTCTTTTTACTGCCTGCTGCTTGATAGGAAAGAGTGATCACATAAGGTGTATCTAACCGTTTTATTCCTTCAAGCGTAAACTCCTCTACCTGTCTCATCTCTGCCGACTCGGAAAAAGAGATGGAAGGAAGTTCTGCATCTTCATTATTTGTGCTGAGCTTTATATGCTCACGCACCTGACTAGATCGTACAAAATCACTAAAAAAAAGTCTGCCTTTTACCGTTACCTCATTGGGCTTACTAGAGGCTATAGAGATAGGATCTAACTGCAAAGAGTAATCAAACGCCATGACATCAAAAGTAAAGGAGAACTTTGACAGCTTCCGGTCAACATCTGCAACAGCACCTAAGTTAAAGTCGACACGGTATCTTCCACCCGACTTCAACTCTCCCTCTTGTGGTACAAATTCAATGGTTCGGTCATTTAACCAGTGTGCTTCTCCTTCTACTGCTGGATGTAAGGTTAGAAGCTCTTTTTTAACCTCTTGCATTGCAACAGCTCCTTGTATTGGAGTTGTTAATTCGATACGAATGGTTGAATTAACGGATAACACCTCTCCACTATATGCAGAGATATAAGGAGCAAATGCTGCACTTGGAGTTATTTTCTCTCGGGTATATTCACAAGAGGATAGAAGTAAAATGAGTAAGATTAATAACGATCTCTCTTTTATTTTTTGACAGCGCATAGGTCTAAATATGAGGTTTATAGTACGACTTCTTAGAAGCCTTTATCAAAGATAGAGAATAATATAGTTAATCGTTTTGAATTAAAGAATAATTATAGAAATAGTAGAGGCGGAATATTCCCGCCTCTACTATTTCTATAACAGTTTATTTTTACTCCTTATCAAGCTGTCCTGATGCTTTTAAGTATTTTGTTTCATTGAGCCTAAGTTGTGCTTTGGATTCAATGTTTTCAGCCCAAGCTTTTTGCCAAAGTGTCTGAGCTTCTAAATGTTCCGTTAATGTTTCTAATCCAACCTCAAATTGATCTGCACTTATTTTTAAATTTTCTTCAGCCTGTGCCAATGATTCAGTGGTCATTGCAACCTCTAGTTTCGATTCATCGACTTGGTTCAGTGCAACAGTCATTTCAAGCATCATTTTCTCAGAGGCATCATCTCTTTGTAACTCCGCTATCTGTTGTTCTGCTCTCATTGATTTAACTCTGTTTATCCCTTCTCCCCATTGAAAGAGTGGAACACTAACCGAAAATAAAGCAGAAAAAGAGCCTCCTTTAAACATTTTGGTCTCGTTAAGCTTAAAGGCATCGTAGTAATTCCACCCTGCCGAGACTCCTATTTTAGGAAGATAATCTCCACGAGTAAGACGAATTTGTTGCCTCTTAAGTTCCATTTGCTTGTCAAGAAGTTGATACTCTGGACGCATTAAGACATCTGCAACTAACGGTAACTCTTTAGCCTCACCGTCTAACGAAGATTCTACTATCTCTATTTCTTGTACCAAAGGCAGACCCAAAACATGACAAAGATTCATGCGAGCAACTGTCACTCCATTCTCAGCTCTTCTTCTTTGTAGCCGAGCTTCATTGAGTTTCACCTGAACCTTTAGCATGTCGTTTCTAGACTTCATGCCCACTTCATAAGCATTCTTTATGTCGACCAAAAGGTGTTCAACCACCTCTTCATACTTCTGCGATGCTAACAGCAACTCTTTTACTTTTAAAAGCGTCCAATATGCATTATCTGTTTGAAAGATAACTTCAGCATTTGTTAATTGCTGATTAACCTCGGCCATTTCACGGCCAATTTTAGCCATTTTATAGGCCGAAACGATTTGCCCACCCATAAAGAGGGGTTGTTTAAGGTTCACTCCTGCAGTCCAGCTCTTATTTAAATCGAAAGAGATAGGCATTGCCGGTATCCCAACAAAACCATTCGGCGTAGTTCCCGCTAACGGAAAAGTAGGAAGCTTAATTTCAGGTGTATGCTCTTCTAATTTCTTCTGACTAAACAAAAAGTTTCCTTGAGCAGATAGATGTGGAAAAAACTTTGCCCGATAGACTCGCACATCATATTTCGCTTTATCTCCTTGGAGCAAAGAGGTTTTTCTCTCCTTATTATGCTCCAAAGCCATTTCACGACACTGCTCAAGTGTATACACCTCTTGAGCGATTGCCGTTATACTAAGTAAACTCAGTATGCATGTATATATGTATTTCATTCTGTCTCCTTTCATTTTTCAATCTTTATCCTAAAAAACAAAGCATATAAGATTGGAATAAAGATGAGTGTAATTAATGTACCCACCAGTAATCCTCCCATAATAGTTACAGCCAATGAGCCGAACATATCGTCTGAAAGTAAAGGTATCATACCTAAAATTGTGGTTAGTGAGGCCATCATTACCGGACGAAAACGCGACGAGGAGCTGTTTAGTAGCGCATTTACGGGTTCAACTCCATCGTTAATTTGTAAAGTTATTTCATCCATTAATACAATTCCATTCTTTATCATCATACCGATTAGTCCCAAGGCCCCTACAATGGCAACGAAACCAAAGTCTTTACCAGAAAGTAGGACACTGAATACAACACCAATGGCAATTAACGGCATGCAACAAAATATAATAAGTGGTTTCTTGTAATCTTTAAAAAGCAAAATTAAGATAGTTATCATTAAGATAATCGCTAAAGGAAAGCTCTTAAAAAGATAACGTATACTCTCTGTACTTGCACTATACTCTCCTTGCCACAATAGAGAGTAGCCTGGTGGAAGATCTATTGCTTCAATATCTGCTAAAATAGCATCACGAGCTTCCGCTGCCGATACCCCCGGCACAGGATTACATTGTGCACGCATAGCACGTTCTCCATTGAATCTACGAATCAGTGGATCTTGCCACTCCACATCAATTCCTTCGGCTGCCTGATTTAAAGGTACCGTTCTCATTGCACTAGCAATGATATCCTCCTCTTTGATAGCACCCGAAAGTAGTCCTTTTACCGTATTGATGTTTAAATTTTGTAAGACAGGCATAATTCCAAAAACTGGAGTATTTTGCAGTCCTTCAATCGGATTTCCATTCTGATCAATACTCTTAATATATATGGTATTCCGTTGGTCACCTTTATAGTAAACACCCGCAGGTATACCCCCTGTTGCCGAAAGCAACGAGAGACCAATATCTTCTCT
>JASLCM010000247.1 GCA_030151845.1 Bacteroides sp. | reverse complement strand
CTAGGGATTGAACCTAGCACCTCCAGATTATGAGTCTGTTGCTCTAACCGACTGAGCTAATGGCCCCGATTGACTTTTATGTCTTTATCGTGGGTGCAAAAGTAACTCTTTTACACATTAGTTCCAAAAAAATCAATCAAAATTTATACGTTCTATTGGGATTTTTAGGGAACCACCCTTTTTTCACTCGCTCTTCTTGCTCAAATACCTCTTTTATCGTCCAGAATGAAGAAAAAGCAAAGACTCCAAGTAGGGTAGAAAATAGAATATTCTCTACAAGCAAAGAAAGAAGTACTCCAATAACTCCTAGTAGTAAAAAAATCCACCAGCACTTTGTTCCCCAATAATACTCGGCTTTAACTACAACAGGGTGAAATAGACCAATAATAAGGAAAGTACAAATCCCTATGACTAATCCACTTAAGTTATATTCCATCAAAAAATCCATCATAAGTCTTCCTTCTTAAGGATGGGAATCTCTTTCTTGATACTCTGTTCCAATGAGATTAAAGTTTCTGTAGCTGTTACACCTGGAATTTGTTGCATACGGTTGTTCAGCAGGTCCATTAAATGTTCATTGTCTCTTGCATAAACCTTAGTAAGCATTGTATATGCCCCTGTAGTGAAATGACACTCTACAATTTCTGGTATCTTTCTCAATTCATCTACCACTTTTTTATACATAGAGCCTTTTTCTAGACTGATTCCTACATAAGTACATGTAGAGAACCCTAAAGATTTAGGGTTAACGTGATACCCTGACCCAACAATAACTCCACAATCTATTAAGCGCTGAACTCGTTGATGAATTGCTGCACGAGAAACACCACACTGAGCTGCAACATCCTTAAAAGGAATTCGCGCATTTAAAGAAATAATATCTAAGATCTGACGATCCAGTTTATCAATTTTTTCCATAATAATTAGATATAATTGTAATCATTGCTATCAAATAGCAAACAAATATAATTATTTATTCCAATTTAACTCCATAAATACCACAAAATACAGAAAAAGGGCACATTCTATTAATGTACCCTTTCTTTTTGCTTATTATTTGACTACCTATTTTGTAATATCTAATAATTCCACCTCAAAGATAAGCATTGAGAATGGGTTAATTTTTCCTGTATTAGCCTTACCATAAGCTAGCTCTTGTGGAATATAAACTTTCCACTTAGAACCAACAGGCATTAGTTTAAGTGCTTCTGTCCACCCTTTTATCACACCTGTTACTGGGAACTCTGCAGGTTCTTCTCGTTCATATGAGCTATCAAATATAGTTCCATCTAGAAGTTTTCCTTCATAGTGCACCTTTACTGTGTTCTCATCAGTAGGGATTGCTCCTTTTCCTTCTCGAAGGATTTCATATTGTAAACCACTCTCCGTAGTAACGACTCCTTCTTTTGCTTTATTTTCAGCTAAAAACTTCTCACCCTCTGCTTTATTCTCTCCAAACTCTTCAAGCATTTGTTTCTCTTGAAGCTTATCAAATCCTTCTTTTGCAATTAACTCGGCTTCATCCTGAGTTATAACACCTTTATCCAATAATCCAGCATTGAATCCAGCTAAGAATTGCTCTTTATTAATTCCTTGTCCAGACTCTCCAAAAAATTGCTTGTTAATTCCATCAACCATTTGGCTACTGATTTGATGACCTATTTGTAGCCCTGCTAGGTAAGCAGCATCTTTTTTACCAGACTTATTTGCACCTTCATTAACACCTTTAATAAAATCATCAAAATAGGTTGAGTCTAAATCCATCTGATTAAAAAGATAATCCTTTAACCCACGTGTATTTGCTAAACCAACAGAATAAGATAAAGTATCTAACTCTGTTTTAAGATTTGCTTTTGGAACTGAAGTTGTACAAGAAGCTAGTCCTGCAGCAACAGCAATTGTTAGTAATGTTCTTTTTTTCATCTCTATATAATTCTTTATGTGTTATAATACTTCTAATAACTCTACCTCAAAGATTAAAGCACTGTGAGGAGGAATCATCTCACCTGCACCATGTGCACCATAGGCCAACTCCGATGGGATGTATAGTTTTAGTTTATCTCCCTCAGACATAAGCTGGAGTGCCTCAACCCAACCTGGTATTACTTGATTTACACCAAACACAGCTGGTTCACCACGCTGTACAGAGCTATCAAAAAGTGTTCCATCCAAAAGAGTTCCTTCATAGTGACACTTTACTTGGTCTGTAGCTGATGGTTTTTTCCCTTCACCTTTTTTAATTACTTCATATTGTAACCCACTCTCGGTAGTTACCACTCCCTCTTTCTTCTTATTCTCTGCAAGAAAAGCTTGTGCCTGTTCTATGTTTTTTGCCGTTAGTTTTTTCTCTAGGTCCGCAAAAAATGCATTAACAATTTCTCTTGCTTCGTTGTGAGTAATTGCTGTTTCATTCCCCTCTAGTATATCTTGTATAGCTTTAGAGAAATCTTTCACACAAATTTCACCTGCACCCATACTTTTTAAATTTTGACCTATACCTAAGCCAATCGCGTAGCTAAATTTATCCATTTTTTCTTTTTAATTGTCGTTTTACAGTTCAAGATGAACCGATTATCTTTTCTATCTAACAAAAATAGATGTTTTATTTGAATCCTACCTAATTAACTCCCTCTATTTTGATTAAATAGCTGGTTCAGTAGAGATACAGGCTATAAACTTCCAAAAATCTAATAAAATGAGTATCTTAGGTTGAGTAAAAGTACAATAGAATGAAGAAAAAGAATTTAGTCGTTTTGACAGGAGCTGGGATGAGTGCTGAAAGTGGAATAGGAACTTTTAGAGACTCTGGAGGTCTGTGGGAGCAATACCCTGTAGAGCAAGTGGCAACTCCAGAGGGATACGAAAGAGATCCTGAGCTTGTTACTAAATTTTATAACGAGAGAAGAATGGAGCTACTTAAAGTGACTCCCAATAAAGGACATTTACTATTAGCAGAGCTTGAGAAAGATTTCAACGTTCATATCATCACTCAAAACGTTGATGATCTACATGAAAGAGCAGGAAGCTCAGAGGTTATCCACCTACATGGTGAACTTACAAAAGTATGCTCCAGCAAAGATCCAAATAACATTCATTTTATAAAAGAGCTTAAACCTGATAACTACGAAGTAAAAATAGGAGATTTAGCGGGAGATGGTTCTCAACTTCGCCCTTTCATTGTTTGGTTTGGTGAAGCAGTCCCAGAAATGACTAGGGCCGTACCTATCGTGCAAAGTGCTGATATTTTTGTCATTATTGGAACCTCTATGAATGTCTATCCCGCAGCTGGATTATTGAACTACGTACCCAGCAATAGCCCTGTTTACCTTATCGACCCAAAGCAAGTTGCAGTAAATACATTTAGAGATATTCATGTGATTCAGAAAGGCGCCTCTGAAGGAGTAGCTCATTTAAAAGAACTTCTACTTAAATAAAAGTCTGATTACAAACCACATGTGTTGTAGAAGTGTTATACCTAACCCATAATGCTTCTGCATAATTCTAAACCTTTCAAGAAGAGATTTCCACCTATTTTTTGTGGTAACTCCCTCATTGAGATAGTTTACTAATGTCATTTCTGCATGGTAAACAGATTCCGATTGCGCTAATATTTTAATGCACCAATCATAATCTGCAGAAAATTTATAGTTCAAGTCGTAAAGTGGTACTTTTTCTCGTTTCGGATAAAAAGCCTGATGACAAACTAGCATTCCTTCTTTAAATGTTTTCCAGGAAAGATTTTCTGGTGCAGATAATCTGCGCATCTTTACAAATTCTCTTTTAGAGTTTACTAAGGCTGTTTCTCCATATATGATATCAGGAAGAGAGTTCAAATGAATTCCACGCATTCCTTGTACAATCTTCTCTAACGTATTTTCTCTATAAAAACTATCTCCAGCATTAATAAAGCAAAGATAATCTCCTGTAGCTAATTTGATTCCTTTATTCATTGCATCATAGATGCCACCATCTCTCTCTGACACGAAAGTAGTGATTGAGGAGCTATACTTTTCTATAATTTCACGAGTACCATCGGTAGAACCACCATCTATAACAATATATTCAATCCAAGGATAGTTTTGCGCTGCAACACTTTTCAATGTGACCTCTATTGTTTCGCAAGCATTATAGGACACAGTAATTACACTAAATATAATCTCCACTGATTTTTTCTTCATAAATTTTTATATACTTTCTAGCAACTCTATCCTCCTGGTAGAACTTGACCACTTTCGCACGAGCTTTAGATCCAAGGAGATCTTTTTCTTGATTTTTCACCCAACAAATACCAGCAGCCAAATCTTTGGCCGATTTATAGCTGGCAACATAACCATTACTCTTATGATCGATCATCTCTGGTATTCCTCCGACATTAAACCCTACACACGGAACATTACAAGCCATAGCTTCCATAATCACATTAGGGAGATTTTCCTCTAACGAAGGTGTGACGAATAGATCAACAGATTGGTATAAAAGAATCAATTTTTCTTCATCCGACAGATAGGGAAAAACATATGTCTCTAAAACAAAGTGATTGGCTAATTGCTCTGACCCATTCCCAAAGATAACCAAACCCAAATCTTCAGCATCACTTTTCTTTATGTATTCATTTACAGCTTCAACAAAGTAAGAGAATCCCTTTCTAACATCTAAACTATTCACTGCTCCAAACAAAATTAGTTTTTTATTTAAAGGCAGACCTAGTTGGGTGCGTGCTTTCTTTTTGTCTCCACTTTTAAACACCTGAGTGTCTATGGGATTAGGCACTGTTAGTACTTGTTTATTAACTAGTAAAGCACTCTTTTCTGCCTGCACATGCAACCACTTACTGCAAGCTACAAAGGTTATATTAGCTCCTTGATAAATACTCTTCTTCTTCTTAAAGACCCGCGCAGCTAGTGAGGAGGAACGGCACCGCAATAAAGGACAGGAAGAGCAACTTGTATAATATTTTATACAAGTTCGAGCATGATGGCAGATAGCTGTACATGGCCACATATCGTGCATCGTCCATACAATAGGTTTTCCACTTTCAGCTATCTTCTGTAATCCTTTCAGTGAAATAAAACCCTGATTTATCCAATGGAGATGAATTACATCTGCCTCCTGAAACTCTTTAGTTTTAGTCAAATCTATTCCTGTATTAGCTAAAGAGATTGAAAATAGATTTGTACGAGAGAAGAAGTTATTAAACCATATCTTACCTCTTTCTAAAACAAAGTTTACTTTGGAAAGAAAAGAGCTAGCTGATCTTATGGTATGTAAATCTGTAGAACTCTTATGCAAAACCATATAGCTTACTTTTACCCCATTTCTAAGTAGAGTTTTTTTAAGACGATTTGCTGCTACAGCAGCTCCTCCATAAGACTCTGATGTATTTAATAGTAAAACTTTCATTTCTTAACTAATAATTGATAAATCCCTACCAACCTCCTAACTCCTTTTGCCCAAAGAGAGTTCGTCTTTCTATAATAGTTTTCAAATATCTTTCTCGCCTCTTTGTTTTCCTCTATAGGGGTTATCCTTTTTACTGCTATCCGACCTTGAAAAAGTTCTGTCCCATAAATTTCCTGACTCCCGCAATGTGTACCACTCCCATCAAAGCCTCTATTTTGTACTAAGGATCTTCCCACATTCAACGATAACATATCTGCCAAGAAAAGAGAAGCATTCCATCTTATTGCCCAGGAGTTATTTTCACCACGTATTTGTTTATGAAGCATTTTTGTAAAGCCATAGGCACCATTAAAATCAAAATACTTAGTCAGCCTTCTTTCTTTTAATGTTTGTAGCAATTGCTCTCCATTAGGATTAAAAAACCTCCACGCTCTTTCCCAGGTCGCCCACCCCCAACTACCAGTCCAGCGTATTAAAAATGTTTCAGGTAATTGCGGTGAATTTATAAAGTCACATGCCTGTATATGTCCAACTCTGGTTTCATCTTTATAGACCTCCAGGGCCTCATTCATAAACTCAAGAAAGTGAGGTGCAACAATTAAGTCGTCCTCTAAGACAATTACTCTACCATGTTCTTTTACCCTTGTAGACACTCCATCAATGATATTATAAGCTAACCCAACATTTTCCTCACGTTTTATGATTGTCACTTGATAGAACCCTTCTATTGTATCTAAGAAAGAGCGAACCTCATCTACAGCTCTTTTGTCCAAAGAATCAACAGGTCCATCCGAATAAATATAAAGTACAGAATCCTTAGCCAAGCTGTTTGCTTTCAGCGACTCGATTAAACGCTTTGTGTGAGCTGGTCTGTTGTAAGTAAATAGTAGGATTGGTGATGGAGTAACTTTCATTTTTTCTTGTTTTTTTGTAGCTGTTCTCTTAAATAGTTGTAGCTTTCCATTAGTATTTTATTTTTAAATAAAAATAAAACAAAGAAATAACAAAAGGCAGCAATAACTATTTTTACTATTAGTGAATACAAAGGAGATCTAATTTGCAGGGTAACTAAGTAGGTAGAATACATAATCAAGGCAGACAAAAAGCCATAAGAGAGGATCGATTGAAGAAGATCTTTTAACTGTACTCTCAGTAAACGACTTGCTAAGATATGCCAAATAAAAAGCCAACAAATATTCAAGCCTATATAACCAGCAATCATAGAGTAGATACCTAAAGGTGAGGTTATGAGGAGTAAGGAAGTTTGTACTATGCCAAGAGCTATAGTTCCCCACATATAAACAGCTGACTTTCCTCTGCTTATTATCAAATTTATATATAGATGTGATAACGGTAAGAAAGCACCACCTATAGCTAATAAACTGAGCAGTCTTGCACTTGCGACCCATTTATCGGTAATTGTTACAACGATTAAATCTTCTGCGATTAAAGAGAGTCCAAAAAGAGCTGGGAATGAGATAAAGGATGTAAATTGCAACATTTTCTTAAAAACACGTTGCTGCCTTTCACTGTCATTTGATACATTGCTTAATACAGGCTGAGCAACACTGTGGACCATCTCTTTAACAAGCGAACTTCCCATAAGACTCCACTTATTTGCTTGTCCAAAAAGTCCCACTTCATGCTTTGTATAGAAGCGACCTAAAAAGACTGAGAAAACATGCGTATTTATATGGCTGAAAATATTTGTAAAAAGAATCTTACTACTAAAACCTAAAATCTCTTTAACAGGAGAGAGATTTATAGTAAAAGAGGGACGCCACTTTGAGAAGAGCCAAAGCATTCCTGTAACGACCGTTACATAGATGAGTGTTTGTGTAGCTATTCCCCAGTATCCACATCCATTATATGCCATGACAACCCCTAGCGTCCCGGAAATAGTGAGAGCAGTAATCAAAGCTATGGCCCGCTGCTTCACCATTAAATTACGAAAAAGAAAAGCAGAATGAGCTGTTCCAAAGCTAGATATGAGAAAACTAAGGAACAGATATCTTGCTAAAGGTGTTAGCTCTGGTATGTTATAAAAGTCGGCAAGAAGAGGTGCACTTATAAAAAGTAACAGATAAACTGTTGTTCCTATAATAATACTACACCAAAAAACAGCATTGTAATCTTCATTTGACACCTCCTTTTTATTGGTTAAACCACTTATAAAGCCACTTTCTTGTAAAGATGAAGCTATTGCTGTAAACAGTGTCAACACACCAACCATCCCGTAATCATCTACGGTTAATATACGAGCCAAGTAGATTCCAAAGAAAAGATTTAGTATTTGCTGAGCAGCGTTACTAATTCCTCCCCATAATAACCCACGCGCTGTTTTTTCTTTTAAATTTAATTGCGTACGATTCATCAAGTTAAAACACAAGCTACCCTTTTGAGTAGCTTGTATTTATTTTTTATTTTACTTCACTTCCAGGCTTTACCTCTTTATCGGGAGAGATGAGTTGCAAAGAGCCATCTGCATTCTCTGCCGATAATATCATTCCTTCAGAAACAACCCCTCTCAATTTTCTTGGAGGGAGGTTGGCAATAAAACACACTTGCTTCCCTACTAGCTCTTCAGGGTTATAGTGCTTGGCTATGCCTGATACAATTGTTCGATTCTTCAAACCATCGGCTATCTCAAATTTAAGAAGCTTATCTGCTTTAGGTACTTTTTCACAGGTCAATACAGTTCCCACACGAATATCTAATTTTAAAAAATCATCAAAAGCTATATCTTCTCGAATTGGATTCGCTTTATAACTTTCCTCTTCATTCGCTCTCTTGGTTGCCATAAGTTTCTCTAACTGCGCCTCTATTTCACTATCTTCTATTTTCTCAAAAAGTAATTCTGGTTCACTCAAAAGATGTCCTTCTTTAAGCAGGTCAGATTTTCCAAGTTCTTCCCATCCTTGAGGTTCTATGTTTAATAGTTTTCTCAACTTTTGTGCACTAAAAGGAAGGAAGGGTTCAAAAGCTATTGATAAATTAGCCACTATCTGTAGCGATATATTTAAGATGGTAGCTACTCGATCCATATCGGTTTTAGCCAACTTCCATGGCTCAGTATCTGCTAAGTACTTATTACCAAGGCGGGCAATATTCATCACTTCTCTTTGAGCAAATCTAAATTTGAAGTCATCCATTAAATTCTCAATGGCTGCTTTTGATTTGCTTAAGGTATCTAACGTCTCCTTATCATAGTCGGTTAAGCTATTCAATGCTGGAACCTTCCCCTCAAAATACTTTTTCGTAAGTACGAGAGCACGATTTACAAAGTTCCCTAAAATAGCTACTAGCTCATTATTATGATGTGCTTGAAAGTCTTTCCAAGTAAAATCATTATCTTTTGTTTCTGGAGCATTTGCAGTTAATACATAGCGAAGCGAGTCTTGTTTTCCTGGAAAATCTTCTAAGTATTCATGAAGCCATACAGCCCAGTTCCTTGAAGTGGATATTTTATCACCCTCTAAGTTTAAAAACTCATTTCCAGGCACATTGTCTGGAAGAATATAACTTCCTTCTGCCTTAAGCATAGCAGGGAAAACAATGCAATGAAACACAATATTATCTTTTCCAATAAAGTGAAGAAGTCTTGTTTCAGGATCTTTCCACCACTTCTCCCATGAATCTGGCAGTAATTCTTTTGTATTTGATATATAACCGATAGGGGCATCAAACCAGACATAAAGAACTTTTCCCTCTGCGCCTTTCAATGGAACTGGAATTCCCCAATTTAAGTCTCGACTTACAGCTCTTGGATGTAATCCCATATCTAACCAGCTTTTACACTGTCCATAAACATTGGGACGCCACTCTTTATGATCCTCTAAAATCCACTGCTTCAACCACTCTTCATGTTGATCCAGTGGAAGATACCAATGTTTTGTTTTTTTCATAACTGGCTTTGAACCGGTTATCGTACTTATCGGATTAATTAGGTCTGTAGCATTTAATGAAGTCCCACAGCTTTCACACTGGTCTCCATAGGCTCCTTGAGCATGACAATGCGGGCATTCTCCAGTAATATATCTATCTGCGAGGAAAGTTTCCGCATCTGCATCGTAATATTGCTCCGATTCTTGCTCGACAAATTGATTATCTTCACAGAGCTTTAAGAAAAAATCACTTGCCATTTCACGATGTGTATCAGAGGTGGTACGTCCATATACATCGAAAGATATTCCAAACTCCTTAAAAGATTTTTTTATCAAATTATGAAAACGATCAACTACATCTTGTGGTGTTACTCCCTCCTTTTTTGCACGAATGGTAATCGGTACACCATGCTCATCGGATCCCCCTATAAAGAGGACCTCTTCTTTTTTTAGTCTAAGATATCGCACATAGATATCAGAAGGTACATAGACCCCAGCTAAGTGACCAATATGTACAGGACCATTAGCATAAGGTAGTGCCGAGGTAACAGTAGTTCTCTTAAAATTTCGTTTCATTCTATCTATTTTATTTAATTTTCTCTGACGTATGCTTACAAAGATAGCTACTTTTGAGTAAAAAAAGCAGATATCTTCCAGAAATCAAGGCTATAAACCTTCCTAGGGAATAGGCTATTGACCTTACAGTCCTGACCAGTTTTCTCTGTCTAAACTTCGATAGCGTATCGCCTCAGCTAAATGGCCCACTCTTACTTGTTCCTCTCCTGAAAGATCGGCAATCGTTCTTGCAACCTTAAGTATTCTATCGTAAGCTCGAGCCGACAGCTGTAATTTCTCCATCGCTGTTTTTAAAATCTTTAATGAAGCTGCATCTAAACAAACATATTTAGCTAATAGCCTACTATTCATTTGTGCATTGCAATAAATACCACTTTCCTCTTTATAACGCTCCATTTGGACCTCTCTTGCGCGTAACACTCTGTCTCGAATCGATGTACTAGACTCTCCTTCACTACTTTTGGCTATCTCCTCAAAAGAGACTGGTGCTATCTCTATTTGAATATCAATGCGATCTAGCAGAGGACCAGATATTTTATTAAGATAACGATGTATTTGAACAGGTGAGCATACACAAGCTTTGGTTGGATGATTGTAATAGCCGCAAGGACAGGGATTCATAGAGGCTATTAACATAAAGCTTGCAGGGTATTCTACATTACTTCGGACCCGTGATATATTAATTTTTCGATCTTCTAGAGGTTGCCTTAATACCTCCAAAACACTTCTGTTAAACTCTGGTAGTTCATCTAAAAACAACAAACCATTATGAGCTAAACTAATTTCACCTGGTTGAGGGTTTGAGCCTCCACCCACCATTGCTACGGTAGAGATTGTATGATGAGGCGATTGAAAAGGACGTATTGCTATTAAAGAGGAATTCGTTTTTAGTTTCCCTGCAACAGAGTGTATTTTTGTGGTTTCCAAACTCTCTCCTAAAGAGAGTGGAGGTAGAATAGAGGGCATACGCTTTGCCATCATAGATTTTCCACTTCCGGGTGCCCCAACCATAATTACATTATGTCCACCTGCTGCTGCAACCTCTAGGGCTCGTTTTACACTCTCTTGCCCCTTAACATCTGAAAAATCAAATTCAAAACTTGTTTGTTGATCGTAAAAATCTCTTTGCTGGTCCACAACAACTTGATTTAGTTCTCTTTTCCCACTAAAGAAATCAACAACCTCAACTAAATGAGTCACTCCATAAACACTCAACCCTTCCACAACCGCAGCCTCTTTTGCATTCTGAGTGGGTAGTATAAATCCTTTATAACCCAACTCTTTTGCTTTAAGAGCCATAGGCAATGCTCCTCTAATTGGTTGAATATTACCATCCAAACTAAGCTCACCCATTATCATAAAAGCTGAAAGCTGATCATGAGGAATTAATTGATTTGCAGAAAGTAAAGCAATAGCTAAAGGTAAATCATACGCCGCCCCCTCTTTTTTAATATCGGCAGGTGCCATATTTACGATAATCTGTGCACGAGGTAACTTATAATCATTTACTCTAAAAGCTGATAGAATCCGTTGTTGACTCTCTTTTACTGCAGAATCGGGTAGACCAACCAAGTAAAACATGCAACCTGGAGAGGTACTCACCTCTATTGTTATTATGGTGGCATCAATACCTTGTACTGCAGCCCCAGAAACTTTAACTAGCATTTTAATAAGCTAAGGTTTATTCTTAAAGATTTCCGTTAAAAGCACCTGTATAGAGTCTTGATTCTCTCCATAGTACAGGAGCTGTGAGTTTGTATCGATTAAGATATAGGTTGGTAAAGAGGTTATAGTAAATCGTTCAACCATATCCCCCTCCCAGCCATCAAAGCTACAGGCTTGAGTCCAAGAGAGTGTATCACTATTAATTCTGCTTTTCCATTCCAATGAATCTGTATCTAAAGAGATGCTCAGCTGCGCATAGTCCTTCCTTTTTCTGTACTTTTTATATACCTTCCTTAAACCTGTCAGCTCACGTGTAGACACACTATCCCAAGAGGCCCAGTAATGAAGTAAAAGGTATTGCCCTGTATAAAAGGTTCTGTTTTTGGACTCTCCCTTGCTATCTATAAAACTAAAGTAAGGCACCGAGTATTTCCTTTTATGTTTTCTTTTCTTCTCAACCTTTTTTAATAACTCTTCAATACCTGGTCTATCCTTTAGCTCTCCCACCATTGGTTCGATCAGTTTCTCAATTTTCTCATAATTTGGAGAAGGCTGCTGAACAAATATCTTTTGAACCAAGTAAAGACTAACCAAAGATTCAGGATGAGCTTCTATAAACTTCTCTGTATAGACACGTTTTATTGAGTCGGATTCTAAAGAGTCACACTTTTGCAGGAAACTGTAATACAGGTGATTCTCTTCGCCTCCCTTAACTATAAGCCGACTCCAACCTCTATCTGCCGATCCAGTTATATCTAAGTGATCACCTTTTTTTATAAAAAGAGGAAATTCACTGTTATCTTCAAAAACCAAAGTTGGTACAACAGTGGTATCAATAGGAAGTGTAACCTCAAAGAGACCGTCTACCACAGGAATAGTATCTACCCGATCCCAGTTGGGTTCAAAGCCATAAAGAAATAATTCTCCTGTTCCATACCCTTGCAGTTGCCCTTTAACGACAACCCCATCCTTTGATTTACTTGTACATCCATAAAGTAATAAGACCCCACAAATTAAGAGTATCAAAGCATTGTGTAACTGTCTATTCATATTCTATTCTCTTTTTACAAATATACTTATTTATCAATAATAAAAAGAGTCGCCTACACTATTTGCAGACGACTCCTTCTATTTATTAATCTTTTATTTACTCTTCTTCCGCTCTTTTTCTATTTAACATTAAGAAAGCAATTGGTGAAGCCATAAATAGCGATGACAAGGTTCCAAATACAACTCCCAAAATCATAGCAAATGAGAAGCTACGAATAGAGTCCCCTCCTAGTATAAAGATACATAGTAGTACAATCAAAGTACTAAAAGAGGTGTTAATAGTTCTCGCTAATGTTGTATTTAGTGAGTCGTTGAACAAGGTTTTCTTATCGCGCTTTGGATATAGATTCGTAAACTCACGAACACGGTCAAAAATAACCACTTTGTCGTTAATTGAATATCCAATAGCAGTAAGAATAGCTCCAATGAAGGTCTGATCAATTTCTAAAGAGAATGGCATCCATCCCCAGCATAGTGAGTAAACCCCCAAAATCATCAACGTATCTGAAGTTAAGGCAACCACGGACCCTACACTATAGGCTATATTTCTAAATCGAATTAGAATATAAAGACCAATGGCAAATACAGCTAAAATAACTGACCATAAAGCAGAGGTTTTAATATCATCTGCTATACTTGGTCCAACCTTTTGTGAACTAATAATACTTCCCCCTGTATGATTCTCACGATCGATAAAGGTCTCTAACGATATATCTTCTGTGAGTAGTGGCTGTAAAGTTTCATACAAGTACGCCTCAATTTCCGAGTCAACATTTTGTCCAGCATCTTCAATGCGGTAGTTAGTACTAATACGAACAGTTTTCTTGTCTGTACCTATAGCAATAACACTTACGTTTGCATCGGTAAACTTATCTGCAATCAGTTGACGAACCTCTTCTGGCTCTACAGGATTAACAAATTGAACTTTAAAGTTTCTACCACCTGTAAAGTCGATACTTTGACTTAATCCTCTAAGAAGAAGTGAACCTAAAGTCACTGCAATTATTACTCCTGCTATGCTGAAATACTTCTTCAGGTTACCCATAAAGTTGAAATTCGTATCTACTAGCAAGTTCTTAGAAAGCTTAGAAGTAAAATCTAAAGATTGGAATTTACCTTTATCTAAGAAACGTTCATACACCAAACGAGTAAGGAATACAGCAGTGAAGAAAGATGCACCAATACCTATGATTAAGGTTGTCGCAAACCCACGAATAGGTCCTGTTCCAAAGAAGAATAGAATAATACCTGTAATTATCGATGTTAAGTTTGAGTCAAATATAGCAGAGAATGCATTAGAATATCCATCGGATAGAGCTAAACGCAACCCTTTACCATTCCGTAACTCCTCTTTCGTACGCTCATAGATAAGTACATTGGCGTCTACAGCCATACCCAGTGAGAGCACCATACCTGCAATTCCAGACATTGTTAGTGCAGCTTGGAAAGATGCAAGTATTCCTAGCGTAAAGAAAAGATTTATAACCAATGCACCATTAGCTATCATACCTGGTATAACACCATACATAGAGCACATGTATACCATCAGTAGCACCAATGCTACAGCAAAAGAGAAAATACCGGCATTAATAGAAGCTTGCCCTAAGGATGGACCAATAATATCTTCTTGAACAATATGTGCTGGTGCTGGCATCTTACCAGACTTTAAAACGTTTGCTAAGTCCTTTGATTGCTCTAGTGTGAAGTTTCCTGAAATCTCTGAACGGCCTCCTTTAATTTCACTATTTACATTTGGTGCAGAATAAACATAGTTATCAAGCACAATAGCAATGGATCTATTAATATTCTTTGCCGTTAAATGAGCCCATCTACGAGCACCATCTGTATTCATCTCCATGCTTACAGCAGGGCGACCGTAATTATCAAACACATCCTTAGCATCTACAACAACATCTCCTTCAAGTGGAGCACGGCCATTTCTTTCTGTAACTTTAATTCCATAAAGCTCAAAAACATGTCCTTTCTTGTCAAATTCTGCAGGAGAAACACCCCATTTTAGACGTAAGTCTCTAGGAAGTTCAGCTTTCACTTCAGGCATCTCCAAGAAGCGATTTATAGCTGCTGTATCTTTATAATGAGCATATCCAACAACAGGACTTTGCGGTGCATATCCATTTATTTGTAATCTAGCTAATAGAGGATTTACTCGTTTAGCCTCTTCTGAGTCTTGAGCAAGCTCTTTAGATTCTCCCTTAAGAACTGCAGCAATGCTATCTGCTGTACTAACCTCTTCAGTAGACTCTTCAACCTCTTCGGTTGTTGCATCCTTGTTCGCTAAAAGGTTTCTTAATTTTGTATCTGCTACTTGAAGTCCTGAAGCCACTTCGCCAGCTTGATATGTTTCCCAGAATTCTAGGTTTGCAGATCCTTGCAAGAGTTTTCTAACACGCTCTGGCTCCTTTATCCCTGGAAGTTCAACCATTATACGTCCCATGCTACCCTCTAAACTTTGGATGTTGGGTTGTACTACTCCGAATCTGTCAATACGCGTACGTAAAACATTATATGAGTTATCAATAGCTGCTTTAATCTCTGAACGTAATACTTTTTCGACTTCTCCATCAGTAGATTGCTGAGTTACCTTATCCTTCAGCTGTTGAGTCGCAAATAGTGTCGATAGTTTTGAGCCTGGAGCTTCTTTGTGGTACTCTTTGATAAAAAGAGTAACAAAGTCTTCTTGACTATTAACAGCTAACTGTTTAGCAGTCTCTAAAGATTTATTAAATGCTGCATCTGTTTTGTTGTCAGCTAAAGCTCTTACTACATCGGGGACTGAAACCTCTAATATTACGTTCATCCCTCCTTTTAGGTCAAGACCGAGATTAATCTCCATCTCACGACACTCTTTAAGCGTGTTACCCAACCAAACCTTTGTACTTGAAAGTGAATCAAGGTATTCTTCCTCTATACGTGGGTCACCATTTGCATAAACTCGTGCTTTCTTAGCATAATGAGAGGTTACAAAGGTGAACGATAGATAGAATAAACAAATTAGTGTGAGTAATACCGCAAAAACTTTTACAAATCCTTTGTTTTGCATGTTACTTTTAATTTATGTT
>JASLCM010000165.1 GCA_030151845.1 Bacteroides sp. | reverse complement strand
CCATTTGCTCGTGGTATCCAATACCTTCACTGTTGCTTTGCCGCTGGTGATTAGTTGGTTAACCATACGAGGTATAAAGTATTCTGATTTAGGTTCATTGATGTGTTCTTTTAAAAAGTCTATAAAGTCTTTTTCTGAGTGTTCAAAATAGTCAGGAGTAAATCCCCACATGTTCATAGACACAGGAGTATTATCATCTATAACAACCTCTTTACCATTCTCGTCTGTAAAACAAACTTTTCCATTAATACGTTGTATTGCAGTTCTCTCTACTACTGTGGTAAGATGCTCGGATGCGTCTGTTTCACAAACACCTCTCGCTACCGTTCCACTTTCTGAAAGCGTATTTCCTACTCGATAGCCCACCATGCAGTAGGTATTCTTCTTGCCATTTAAACGGATAAGTTCTTTTGCAAGAACTTCAAAACTATCTCTTCCGTAAAAGTCATCAGCATTGATTACTGCAAAAGGCTCATGGATAACCTCCTTTGCCATTAGTACAGCATGATTCGTTCCCCAGGGTTTTACTCTATCGGCAGGGCATGTGAATCCCTCTGGTAGAGAATTTAAATCTTGAAAAACTATCTCTACGGGTATCTGGTTTTCATATTTCTTTAGAACGATCTGACGAAAGTCATCTTCAAAATCTTTTCGGATAACAAAAACAACTTTTCCAAATCCTGCTCTGATCGCATCAAAGATTGAGTAATCCATGATTGTTTCACCGTTTGGGCCTAAACCATCAAGTTGTTTTAGTCCACCATATCTACTGCCCATTCCAGCAGCTAGTACAAATAATGTAGGTTTCATCTGTGTTTATTTTAAGTTAGTCTATTAAACAAAGATACTAAAAGTGAGTTGTATGAGCTAATTTATCTTTCTCTAGAATGGATATCCTATGGCAAAATGGATACCCAATCCATCACTAAATTTCTCTATGTTATAGAATCCTTTTTTATTGGTTGAATAAGGAGCGTGAAGAGCAATACCGCAATCTAAACGGATCACTAAGAAATCAAGATCGTAGCGTAGACCAGCACCTGTTCCTAAAGCTATTTGTTTTGGAATCTTTTTCAAGTTAAATTTACCGTCAGGTCGATGTTCATCTTCTCTCATTAGCCAAACATTACCCGCATCTAAAAAGATAGCGCCATGCAAGTCCTTAACAACTCTAAATCGATACTCAAGGTTTGCTTCCAATTTGATATCTCCGGTTTGATCCACGAAGGAGTATCTGTTTTCTTTATCAGGAGCATGTCCTCCAGGTCCTATACTACGAATGGTATATGCTCTAATACTATTTGCTCCACCTACATAAAATTGTTCAGAAAATGGAGCTATAGTTGAGTTTCCATAGGACCAAATGACACCACCCATAGCTCGTGCCGCAAGGGATTGGTTATTATCTATGGTCCACCTCTTTCTAATCTCAGTGCTAAATTTCAAGAACTGTGCAAAAGGAGAGCCAAATAGGTTTTTTTCCTTTTCATCAAATTGTTTGCCAGCAGCTCTATAGATTAATGAAGTTATGTTTCCCGAAGAGACAATATTGCTCTGCCACCAGATAGGATGCCTAACCCCTCGGTTACTAGAGTTGTCATAAGTGAATGTATACTCCATAGCAGGGATGAACTGGTTTTGTAAACTGATATAGAGGGCAGGATTTACCGATGAAATTGAGTCAAAAAGAGTTGAGGTGTACTGAAGAACATTAAACGTTAACCGCAAAGGAGTAATAGTATGATGCTGAGTCCTTACGGGTTGAAAATCATAGGTAGCATTTCCTCCGAAGGAAAGTAAACGATAATATTTAGCTCGGTTAAGTTGATTGACATACAATTTAAAGGTGGTAAGAGTTGGGAAGTCATATTCCCGTTTGCCTATTTTGGGGAATAGCATTCGTGGAAAGCTTAGTGATGTAGATAAGCCAACTTCATAGCTATTAATGTATTCACTTCCTTTCGTTTTTCCCGTTTGCCACTCGTAGGAGCCCTTTAGTTTTACTCCCCACGTTTCACCCCCTCCAAAAATATTATTTTTATTGATAGAGAAACTTCCTCCAGGTCCAATTTGATCATTACTTTTGGCTGTAATGTTTAAGTCTAATTCCGCGTCTAAGGGTTTATCTAGTTGAGCCTGGATAGTTAAGTCTAGTGTGTCCGATGAAAGGCTATCCTGAAGGTTGTATTGTAAATCAATATATTTGAATATCCCCACTTCACTTAATTTTTCATGGATTCTATTGTGTCTAAACTGGGTATATAGAGAGCTATATTCTTCTAACGTTTTTTGATATTTTTTTCTGTTTCTTCTTGATAGGTAAGGAGAATGGTGTGTCCACCGATACAACATATTGGGACGTACTTTTAATTTATCATGATAAGAAATAGTAAGGTCTTTATAAGTTACTGATTGATCGGGATACTCTCCATTTTTACCATATAGTTTGATGTGAGTATCTCCTGTTCGATATCTTTTGAGTGCTTGCTTAGGTATTCTAGGGATTGTTTTAAGTTTCAAACTAACGCTTCCAGGCGTTCGAATTGTATCGGCATCATAGGTTAAAAAGGTAGGTCTAAAAAAGTAGTATCCACGATTCCTCAATAATGCTGAAATACGATTTCGTTCATCGTCTAGATTTTCTACGTTGAATTGATCTCCAATTTTAATGTATGAACTTCCTCTTCCTTGCTTGATGATAGCAAAGACCTCTGGAGTAAATTTCTCATACAGTAAGGTATCAATGTGGAAAGCATTTCCCATTTTTACTTTGTATCCGATGTGAGCTTTCAAACTATCTTTTTTACTTGAATATATATCATAGCTAACCTCTCCATTAAAGTATCCATAATCATGCAGAAGGTTTTTAACTATTTTGGTTCGGACTTCTGGGTTTACCGTAGAAACAAGAATAGGTTCTGACCCAAACCGATTAAAGATCCATTTTCCTAATCCTTTTTCATAGTTATAGAAGCCAGTGTAAAACCAAAGCCCAAATGGAAAAGGGGTGCGTATTCTTGAGCTTCCAAGAAAAGAGTTGTTTGGAGCTTTGCTTAAAGCTGCTTCAATCTCTTCTAAGGCAGTTTGTTCTGTTTTTCCTTTCCCTACTCGATCTATCTGTAGTTTTTTCTGACCGATATATAGTTGTTCTCCATCTGGAATGTATTTTGTTGTAGAGCATCCCATAAAGAGAAAAACGACTACCATAAGTTTTAATACCAAGGTAAATTTATCGCTTTGCTTCATTTTTTTTCTTATTTCTTCTAAAGATAAATAGCTCACTTAATTTATCCATCTTTTTACGTAAAACTAAACCTGCACCTGTTTCAGTTACTTCACCCTCTAGGATATCTTCATAGTTTTTAAGGTGGAAGATTCGGGCATATCTGGTCCCTGATTTGTCTAGCCTATATTCTAATGAAATATTGTCAATAAATGATTCAACCGTATTGGTTGCATTGGCTCCAGTAGAAACACGTCCTCCAAGAACAATTTGTACTCTATTGTTAAAGAATCGTTGTGCATACCTAAAACTATAGTCCGTACGTTTTCCTCCTGTTTGCAACTCATCATGCTCCTCTATTCCCATCGAAAAGCTAGCGTTTTTTAGACTAGAACCAGCTATTGAGTTAATCTGACTCTGTAACACACTATTCAAGGCTGCTCCCATATTTAGTCCGCCTTTACTGTTGGAGCCTCCAGCGAGATATATTCCAGTAGCAAGAAGAGCTACCGCTTGCTTACTTCTCTCTTCTTGCCCCATTGCTGCCAATTGATTTTGGACGTTACCATTTTCTGGAGCATTTAAATCAAAGACTAATTCTAGGTTATCTAATCTGTTTTTTACACCGATAGAGATATCAAAATTTACCATGTGTGAACTCCCATCGGCTTCAGCAACTGCCGCACGAACTCTTTCTACTGCTTTGAAGCTAAGTTTAGGATCTTTAGGATCTCCAAACCACTCCACATAGCTTCCATCAATGATGTTAAATTCTTTGAGTGGAATTACAGGAAGTGTATATTTCATTGTTCCCCCAGAGAGGGTATACCTTCCACTAAGCCGCATATCTCCTTGGGGAGTGTATTGAAGTGTTAGACTTCCTCCTCCTTCAAGTTTTACCCTACTACTTCGGTCTGGGCTAAGGTCTACTTTAAGCTGTACCGAGGGGTCGATTTGGACCATCAGCACCATATCCATTCCATCTAAATGCAATGCTGTGGTGTCTTTGGGTATAGTTCTTAAGGTGTCTGCAAAGTTAGTGAAGGTAACTAATTCACCTAGTCGATCTTGAACAGATAATGGAGAATCTGTCATAACATAAGTTACATCGGTATTATTAAGCAGACTCATATTTCCTCTCATTTTGAGAGATGCAATTGGTCCACTAAGGTTTGCGTTGATATCAACAATGACTTTGCCATAGATCAAGCTCTCTTTGGTACGAGCAGCATCTAGTAATGTATAGTCTTTTGCATAGAGTTTAAGGTTTGCTGTTGGCTCATTTAAATTGACAAAGTCGATAACACCATTAATAGTAAAAGGATCCTTACCTGAGGCAAAAATAGAGAAATCTTTGAACTCCATTTTATTTTGTTTAATCTGTACCGGACGATTGTCAAACCGAAAAACAGCTCCAGCTTGTCTTGCAGCAAGTGTAACACTGTCTAATATTAATTCTCCATTAATTAGAGGAGAGTCTACTGTCCCGCTGACGGATAGGCTACCATCAATATCTCCTCCCAAAGCCAACTCATTGTTTTCAAACAATACATTGGCAATCTTTAGAGGTAGATGCTCAAAAATTGTATTTAGAGCGATCTCTTTTTTATCGGGAAGGAATTGTATCATTCCGTCTGTTAAGAGAACCTCTTCTTGATCATGCGTTAGATAGGCATCAATAAAGTGTTTATTTTCATCATCTGGAAGCCAGGCAAATCCTAAACCGAGATCTCCAACCTGTTTTTTGTTGTAGCTCAATTGCTCCATTTTTGCTTCAGCAGCTAAGTGCAGGTTTTCTTCTGTCTGTATGTAGTGGAGTTCGGTAGACAACCTTCCTGTAATTTCAGGAAGTATGGGAAGTACCGCCGAGATTTCATCGAGCTTGAGTTGTCTGAGCTCTATGTTGATGTTTTGTAATGAGAGCGTATCTTCAGGGTTAGAGTAAGCTTTGAAACCTATCCCGTCACTGTCCAGCATCTCTATATCTGCTAGAAGCTTTAAGTTATTATAGAGGTATAGCCAGTTTTGCCCCTCGTTAAGTTTGAATTCTTTAAATGCAAGGATGGGTTTTTCTGGAAACAGTTTAAACTGAACACCTGCTGGGTCGGGAGTGAGGTTTACTCCAATGAGAATACCTTTTTCTTTTTTTCCATTTTCTAAATCCAGTAGGAAGTTAGCTTCAGACTCCTTGATTGATGAGGTGAATGAGGCTTTTAGTGGATACCTGTTTGCCTGCTTGTTGTGTATGGCTACAACAGAGGAAAACTGCGTAGTATCTTGCTGTAAGTTAAGAGAGATTTCGTCGATCTTTAAGGAGTCTCTACTGAAGTTTTCTATTTTCAAATCTCCATTAGCGCCAGTTAGGGGAGAAGTTGTTATAGCAGAAGTTAAAGAGGTAAATCCTATTTTGTTTAGTTTCAAGAGATCCTTTACAAATGATTTGCTATCAATATTTATATTTAAATCGGAATATGGAAGAGATTTACGCAACTCATTGTGATCAAATCTTCTTGCTTCAACTTGCTCTTGAAGGAGTGAAGCGTATTGTTCGATCTCTTTGACAGCAGATGCCACTCCTTGGGTTGATGCAAGTTGAACATGCACCCCTTCACCTTCCATGCTAAATGAGAAATCCTTTGGATTTGAGGTTAAACTAGTAGTGAAAACGATCTCTCTTTTTAGAGGGGCTTCAATCAGGTGGAGTCTGTATAGGTCGATATTCCTCACATGGATGGAAGCTTTGCCTAAGGGATAGGTGGGCTGCATGTTAAGCTTTGCCTGTAGGTCTAAATCAAGAATCTTATTATTGCTTATCAGGTCAAGATCGACAACTTTATGTTTAATTTTTGAGTTTAAGGAGATATCGGTAAGTAACCTGCGGTCGTATTGTATGGAATCTATTTGTACTGCAACTTGTGCTGTACTTTTAGGGCCCATAGGATTGAGTCCTATCCCCTTTGCATGAATAGTTCCAGATAAAGTCTCTACACCGAGCGTGGGTAGGAAATCTGTGGGGTGTATTGATGCAAGACTTAATGCATACTGGTATGCCTCATTAAAGGTGTTGTACTGTGCATTGAAATGAAGCCGACTATTCTCCTTTTCGATAAGGGCTTTTGCATGAATCTCATTCTTTTTCCATGAAGAGGTTATCAGTAGGTTTAAAGCCTCTGGTATAAGGAGCTCTTTATTTTCCACTGAATCTGTTGGCAATAGAAAATCTAAGGCTTCGGTATTGGACTTTAACGTGAGAACAGCTTCTCTTTGAAGAGAATCTGTTAGATGAGATAGTTTTCCATAACCCTTTATGCTAAAGGCACTAGGAAGTTTAGTATCTAATCGATTTACAAAAATAGCCTCATTATCACCACTGGCATCTATGTCGATAAAGATGGGGTAGTTGGGGTAATCGGTTGCAAGATGATCTGGTGAAAGATCTCCAAGAAAGTTAAAAAGGTCTTGTTTACCTAGGTGAGAACTTATTTTTAGGAATAAATTCTCATAATTATCTTTTTGTGCTGTTTTTGGAACATGGCAGGAGAGGTGAAAATCAGAATGTGGTGTTTGGATTTTAAAGTAAGGAATATCTATCTCTTCACCTCTTTTTTGTATTTTAGCTGTAATGTTCTCTATGTGAACTCCTGATCGTTCGCTTACGGTAAGCTCTTTAAGATCGGCTAATAAGACCTCTTTAGAAAAAGTGGCCGATTCTAGATTAATGTCAAAATCTCTTAGTTCAATGTACTGTGAGTCGAATCCTTTTTCCTTTGGCTTTTCCTTTTGTGAGAAAAGGAGTTTACCTTTATTTAAAAGGAATTTTCTAGCCTGATAATGCTCCTCTTTTAAGTTTACCTCAAGGTGATCCAGTGAGGCTGTTCCTATGCCTCCCCCTATTTGTAGAGAGTCGGTAAGGTCTGTATAGGCCACATTTATATTTTGAACATTTAGTTTTTCGAGAGTTATATTCCAAGGAGTTGTTTCGGAGTTTTCCTCTGTTGTTTGAGCAGAGTTGATAACTGATATGTCTGCATCTTTTAACTCAAACTGATTGATTGTTGCATTGCTGTTCGATAGGTCTATGTTATGGCTAACTAAGTTTAGATAGCCGATTGTTCCTGCAATTTTTAAATCCTCTACATATTCATGGGTATCGATGAGTGCTTGCTCTAGTATAACATGATCAACATCTACTCTTCCTTTGAGAAGTGGAAGTGGGTGTACCCTTACACTCACTGTTTTTAATTGTAACAGCTTGTTTTTGTGTTGTAAAACTTCTACCTCTTTAATTTGTAGGTCGAGTGGAAACTTTAAGCGTACGCGATTAATGGAGATAGTTAAGTTCGTTGCCTCTGATGCATAGGCTGTTATTTTTTTTACAAGGAAAGATTGAATTGGTGGAACATAGAGTAGTGCTCCTATTATCCAAACGAGTAGGATTGGAGATACGAATATCCATAATGCTCTTTTAATCCATTTCTTCTTCATCTATACCTGCTGTTTCTTCAAATTACAAAATAAAGAATAAAGATAGCTTTAAAAAATAGTTCAGCTACATATTTGTTACGCGTTCTTTGGCTTCCTCCACACATTTTCCCAATACTACGATAAGCTTTTCTAATAGGGCAGTTGACTCCTCATTAAAAGAAGAGAGGCCTTTTCTTTTCGTTTGAATCATCTCGTCAGCAACATGGTTTAACCCTATAATTTTAAATCGAGGTGTTAGTTTATGCAATAGAGCGTAGAATGAGGCTGTGTCTCCTTTTAAATCTATCTTTTTAAGTTGTTCGATTGTTTCGACAGATTCATTTAAAAACGTCAAAAGAATCTCTTTTTGTGCTACAGGGTCGCCAGCAGCAAAATCCAAGAGAGGGTTAAGTGTATAATGGTCGGCTAGAGGCTCTTCTTTTTTTGGGAGATTTGCTAAACTGTGAGAGAGGGCAGTATGAATGGCCTCTATAAGCTCTGGTGTTGAAAAAGGTTTGTACAAACATCCTATAAACCCTTTTTTAATAAGGGTATCTGCAGAGATATCGTCTCTAGCAGTAACAGCTAAGACAGGTATTTGCTCTATCTCTGCTCTAGCTTCTTTTTTTAACCAGTTAATGAGCTGAAGACCATTTAGGTCTGGCATCTGAATATCTGTAATTAATAGTTGATAATGCTTTTTTCGTAGAGCTATTAAAAGTTCTTCTTTTGTTAGACAGGTGGTCACTTCATACCCATGCTGATGAAGAATCTCTTCTGTTAGCTGAAGTTGCAGTTTATCATCGTCAATGAGTAAAATATCTCCTTGCCTAACTTTTGGTTTCTTCTCTGTTGCGATAATTTGCTGATGGTTTGCTTTAGAAAAGGGAATTTTAATAGAGAAGGTGGTTCCTCTATTGGGTTCACTATCAATGTTAATTTCTCCATTGAAGAGGTGGACTAATTTATGAACGATGGATAAACCCAGTCCGAATCCTTCTTCTCCCTGTGCATTAGATAAACGCACAAACTCTTTAAAAATGCGCTCTTGCTCATCAAGAGTTATCCCTCTTCCTGTGTCTTGTACGGTAATAGTTAGGCTAGGATCCCAGTAACTAAAGGTAAATTGTACTTTCCCCTTCTCTGTAAATTTAATAGCATTGCTTAGTAAGTTGGTACAAATTTGCTGTAGTTTGATAGGATCGGAAAAGAATAAATTATCCAACCCTGGATCTATGTTACTCTCAAAGTTCAATCCCTTTTTAAGAGCGAAGAACTTAAAAGTTGCTGTTAAATCTTGAAAGATGAGCGTTGGGTTGAATGCTTTGGGTTGTAAACTCGTTTTATTCAAGTCTAGCCGATGAAATTCTAGCAGACTATTAACTAGTTGTAGCAAATGATTACTAGAGCTTTTGATGTTGTTTAAATAGGTTGATAGCTGATGCTGTGTGTTTTGTTGGTTAGCTAACTCTACAAAACCAAGAATTGAGCTTAGAGGTGCTTTTATATCGTGAGTTATTGTGAGCATTAGCTTCTCTCTAGCAAGAAGAAGAGATTGGGCTCTATGATTTGCAGCTTCGAGCTCTCTTCTATATTGTTTACTTTTACTAATATCTCTCCAAATAAGAACTAGAAAAAGAATAGCAAGTGTTGTAGCCCCCAACGCTATCCAGCTAATTGTCTTAACAGAGCTGCGTCGTATTTCTTGCTGCTTGGTGAGATTATTATGCTCAACTCTGGTAAGGTCCTCCTTGTATGTTTCTAGAAAATGATCTATCTGCTTGTTTAACCTCTGATTGATGCGTTGAAGCCTTGTTCTTTTTTTTTCTATTTGCAGACGTGCTTGTTCTTGCTCTCTTTTTAACTCTTCAATGTTTCGCTTCAAAGAGTCAAGCTGTTCGGCATTCTCTATGATGGTATCTGTTGAGAACTCAAGGCTTGTATTTAGCAATATGGCCGAATCTTTTTTTGAAGGAGAGAAGACTTCAGCTACTCTTTTAAAGAAATTCTTAGGTTTTTGTTTTGTAATAATGGAGTCTGTCTTTGTAATCACCCTCCGCTGTACTATTTTCTTTTCTTCTAGGGAGTCTTTTGCTGCTAAAAATGCTGAAATTCGATCGCTTGTACTTTGTTGCTTATTAAGCTGTTGAATGGTGTTGAGTATCTCTAAGGTATTTGTATTTTGAGAGCGTAGTAAATTTACCAAGCTATCGGTTTGATTGGCTTGGATATGATCTATCTCTGCGACTCTACTGATTTGTTGGTGTACAAACAAAAGAGAGAAGAAAAGAGTAGTAAGTAGAAGGCTATATCCAAGTGTGACTTTTACTTTAGTACGCTTTTCTGGTTGTCTCATTTTAGCTCAATTTATAGTTTAGGACTTTATAAAACCGTATCCATAATAAGATTCCTGCTGTTGTTAATCCTACAGGAAATGCTAGCCAAATTCCTGTGACTCCTAAGTTAAAAATAAATCCTAAAAGATAGCCTACTGGAAGAGATAATAAGAAATAGGAGATAAAAGCGATGACCATCATCGGTTTTACATCAGAAATTCCTCGCAGCGCATTGGCAAAGGTAATCTGTATAGCATCACCAACTTGGTAAAGGAAGAAAGGGAACATTAGCAGACCAACAGTTTTAGAAACCTCTGAGCTGTCTGTAAACCATCCCCCTATCGTGTTTCTCAAGAAAAAGAGAAGGAGCGATAGGCAAAGAGCTAAAAAAAGAGTGATATGTAGTCCGGCATAGGTAACTTGTTTGACACTTTTGTAGTCTTCTTGTCCAACGAAATGACTAACTCTGATAGACAAAGCTGCCCCCATTCCATAATAAACCATAAAGGTACAAGTTCCTATCGTGGACATAACCTGATGTGAAGCAAGAGCTATTGTGCCTATCCAACCCATCATAACGGCACTAAGGTTAAATGAGGCTGTCTCCATTCCCATTTGGAGACCAACGGGTATACCTAAATTATTGAGTTTTTTTAAAGTCGGTTTAGAGAAAGAACTAGCAAGAAAACCATCCTTGTACTCTTTAAAAACAGGATGCTTAAAAAAGAGAAGAACAAAGAGTAGAACCATAATAACTCTTGAAAACAGTGTACTAATTCCAGCCCCTAAAAGTCCGAGTTCAGGGAAGCCAAGTTTACCATTAATCAGAATGTAGTTCCCTATAATATTTAAAACATTGCCAAAAAGTAAAATCCACATTGAGGTTTTAGTTGCTGTAATTCCATCTGCAAACTGCTTGAATGCATTGAATAAAAGAACGAAGATGAGTGAGGAGAGAAGAACCAAGTAGTAAGGTTTAATGAGAGGCATAAGTTCGCTTGGCTGACCTAATTGATCGATATTTCTATAGAGAATAAACATTAAAGTGGTTAGCAATCCAGCAACAAGTGTATTGGCAAGTAAGCTGTTTTTTAAAGAGTGGCCAATCTCATTTCGTTTTCCTTTACCAAAAAGACTACCAACTATAGGAGTTAGCCCATAAGCATAACCTGTACTAAAAACTATAGCAAGGTTAAATATATTATTTACGATGGAGGCAGCACCGAGTTCTGAGGTGCTATGATGTCCAATCATTAAAGTATCGGCAAAACCAAGAATAATCACACCCAACTGTCCGATAATAATAGGGTAGCCTAATTTAAGTAAAGGAAGATAATGTTTAGAATAGGTAGAACCTGATTTCATCGTGATTAGATCTTTGCATAATGTAAAATAGAGCTATTTTTCTCTTGAAATAACTTTTTGGCAACCCGTTCTAACTGTTCAGGTGTCACAGAGCGATAATTTTTTACCTCTTCATTGAGGTCTTCTGCTTGAGACAACATCTCAAAATAGGCGATATTACTGGCCAGGTTCAAGTAGTGGAGATTGGTAAAAACATGAGTAGACTCAAACTTGTTCTGAACCTTTTTGAGCTCTTTATCTGTTATTCCATATTTGATGAGTTTGTCTATCTCCTTGTTTACACAATCTTCTGCTGTATGGAGTGAGATACCCTCTGAGGGTTTTCCTGTAATATAGAATAGACCATTCTCTATAGAGCCTGATATGTATGCATCGATAGAGGTAAACACCTCTTGTTGAAGAACGAGAGATTGATACAACCTACTAGATAAGCCATTGCATAAAATATCCGATAGAATATCGTAAGCATAGTAATCGGGATGTAGTCGGTCGCACATGTGATACACCATAAAAAGTGAATCTACAGGTACATCTCTCCTTACCTTCAAACGTTTTTGTTTGGTTTGTTTGGGCTCTTTTGGAAGAGCTGGTTTCTCTATAAAATGAGGTGGGATAGGTCCAAACCACTTATAGCTTAATTCACGCACCTCTTCAAAAGAAATATTTCCCGTAACAGCAAGAATGGCGTTGCTGGGTGTATAGAATGTGTGAAAAAACTCATTCACATCCTCTAGTTGAGCCTCTTTGATGTGGCTAATGTCTTTACCTATTGTGGGCCGAGCATAGGGGTGTTTATCATAAGCTAATGAACGAATGAGGTGACCAATGTCTCCATATGGCATATTGATGCATCGTTGCTTGAACTCTTCAGAAACTACACCTTTTTGTGCTTCTAGCTTCTTTTCAGAAATGTCAAGACCTAACATACGATCAGACTCCAACCAAAAGCCTATTTCTACATTTTGTTTAGGGATTGTTAGGTAGTAATTGGTTATATCGTTATTCGTCCATGCATTACTTTCTCCTCCTGCCATTTGAAGTGGAGTATCGTAGTTTGGAATATGTATTGAGCCAGAGAACATTAAATGCTCAAAAAGATGAGCAAAACCTGTATGGTTTGGATCCTCATTTTTTGCTCCCACATTATATAACAAGTTTATAGCCACCATTTGTGTATTGAAATCACTATGGTGTACAACGCGTAAGCCATTGGGTAATGTAAACTTGTTAATTTGCTGCATGCTATTCTTTTATTTGTTCTACTTTTTTAATAACGACATCGATCTCTGGGCGGTCGGATCGGTTTGTTTTTAATTTCTGAATTTTGTCGATAACCGACATTCCTTCAACAACCTCTCCAAATACAGTATACTCATTGTCTAAATGTGGAGTACCACCAATCGTGGTGTATGCCTGGATTTGTTGAGGGGTAAAAGAGAAACTCTCCTCACTTGCTAGCTTTTTTTGTGCCTCATCAAAGAGTTCTTCTTGCAAATCATAGAGGCCCTCTTCATTACCCTCTTTACGGAGCATGAAAATCTTTTTTTGGTTTTGCCTCACTAAATTGTTAAATGCTTGGGTAAGTCTATTCTCATTAAACTTCTGTTCCAGATTGAGTAAGTCTTCTTCAGAGAAGATATTGCCTGTAACAATGTAGAATTGACATCCAGAAGATCGTTTTTCTGGGTTTACCTGGTCTGATTGACGTGCAGCACAGAGTGCTCCTTTCTTGTGAAAGAGCTCTTTTGCATTAATTTCGGCAGGTATTGTGTAGCCAACATCACCCATTCCAAGCTGTTTGCTCTGAGGAGCACCCTTAGAATCAGGGTCTCCTGCTTGGATCATAAAGTCTTTTATCACTCGGTGGAAAAGAGTTCCTTCGTATGTCTTATTGTCAACAAGTTTTAAAAAATTAGTTTTATGCAGCGGGGTTTGGTCGTATAGTTTAACAACAATTTTACCTTGACTGGTCTCTATTGCAATTAATGTTTCACTTGCAGTATCTTTCATCACTTCTTTTTTCTTATTAGTACATGCATGCAGAAAAATAAAAACTAGAGCTAAACTCAATAATCTGTAGTTCATCTTTCTTTTTTTAGTTCGACGACAAAAATAGTTAAACTAAAGAGCAAGGGCAACCTAGACAACTATTATTATGGATAATTAAGGTCAAAATCCTATAAAACATTTTACCTTTGTATTAGTTTTAGTGATTTCATGTTGAAGATGAAAGTAGGAAGAAAAATATTACTGGTTGAGGATGATCTAACCTTTCGAGTGATGTTAAAGACATGGCTTGGTAAGAAGGGGTTTATTATTCGTGATTATGGAACGTTGAGAGAGGTTAAGAAAGCTCTTCTAGAGGAGGAGTTTGACCTAATTCTTTCAGATCTTCGTCTCCCAGATGGCGAGGGGACCTCTATTCTTGGCTGGATCCAAGAGGAGGAAAAGGAGATTCCTGTTGTAATTATGACCAGTTATGCCGAAATTCAGTCGGCTGTAGAGGCGATGAAGCGTGGGGCTAAAGACTATATAGCAAAACCCTTTCCACCCGATGAGTTACTTGGCAAAATAAATGAGGTCTTGGGAGAGAATGAGGGAGAGATTCAGATAGAAAGGAGCGATAGTTCTTTCACTCTTGATGAAAAAGAGTTCTTAGCAGGTGAAAGTGATGCTGCCAAGCAAGTGTATCATTATCTATCGATTGTGGCACCAACTCCATTATCAGTTCTTATTCAAGGTGCCAGTGGAACAGGTAAAGAGTATGTAGCAAAGCGAATTCATCAATTGAGTAAAAGAGATGGAGCACCATTTGTTGCGATAGATTGTGGAGCGATTCCTAAAGAATTGGCTGCATCAGAGTTTTTCGGCCATCAAAAAGGAGCTTTTACAGGAGCTGTAGAAGATAAAGTAGGAGCTTTTGAGGCGGCAAACGGTGGAACAGTTTTTCTAGATGAGATAGGCAATCTGAGTTATGATGTGCAGATTCAGCTCCTTCGTGCTTTAGAAGAACGAAAGATTAGACCATTAGGCTCGAATAGAGTCCTGGATGTCGATATAAGGTTGATTTCAGCAACTAATGAAGATTTAGAGCAAGCCATGGCAGAAGGCCGATTTAGAGAGGATCTGTTCCATCGAATAAATGAGTTCTCAATAGATTTACCTGAGTTGAAAGAGCGAGAAGGTGATCTTATCCTCTTTGCAAACTTTTTTCTAGAACAATCTAATGAAGAATTAGGTAAAAAGGTTGTACAGTTTAATGCGGAAGCTTTGGAACTTTTGGAGAGTTATAGCTGGCCAGGAAACCTTCGTGAGTTAAAGAATTGTATTCGAAAAGCAACTCTTTTAGCAACAGGTGATGAAATAACGCCTAATGAGCTTTTAGATATTTCTCGTAAAAAAGAGGACTTCTCGACATCCACTTTGCTCTTTGATGAGGACCGGGAGAAGAGGACAATTATAAAAGCGTTGGAAAAAAATAGATATAACAAAAGTAAAACAGCAAAAGAGCTTGGTATCGATCGAAAAACACTCTATAACAAGTTGGATAAATATCGTATAAAATAAAAAAGTCTGCAATTGCAGACTTTTTTATTTTATATAAGTTTAAAAACACTCCATAAAGGATCATCAGGAAAAGGAGCGGTTACGAAAATCTCCTCTTGCGACACAGGATGTGTGAAAGCTATTGAGCGAGCATGTAGAGATATTCCTCCATCTTTGTTGGATCTAGGGGCACCATACTTCAAGTCTCCTTTAATTGGACAACCAATTTTGGAGAGTTGAGTTCTAATTTGATGATGCCTACCCGTTTGTAAGTCGATTTCCAGTAGTGTATATCGGTCAGAATGACCTATAACGCTATAATTTAGTATTGCTTTTTTACTTTCAGGTTTAAGCATATCGTAAGCATAACTCTTGTTTTGCTTTTGATTCTTAATAAGATAGTGAACAAGTTGGTCCGATGGTTTAGGGGGTCTATTCCCTACAATGGCCCAATATTTTTTTTCTACCTTATCTTCGCGGAAAAGCTTATTCATTCTACTTAATGCCTTACTCGTTTTAGCAAAGACAACAATACCACTAACCGGTCGATCTAGTCGGTGAATTACTCCTAGGTAAACATTGCCTGGTTTTTGATACTTCTCTTTAATGTACTCTTTTACGATTTCAGAGAGCGGCTTATCGCCTGTCTTATCTCCTTGTACAATTTCAGAGGTGTTTTTATTTACTATAATTAAATGATTGTCTTCGTAGATAACTTCCATAGAAATTACATATTCATTCCGCCACAGCAGTGAATCACTTGTCCGGAAACGTATGAAGAGAGATCTGATGCTAAGAAAGTTGCTACGTTAGCAACATCTTCAGGAGTTCCTCCTCTACGAAGTGGAATCTGTTTTTCCCACTCTTTACGAACGTCTTCAGGGAGAGCATCTGTCATATCTGTTAAGATAAAACCTGGAGCAATTGCATTGGCTCTAATATTTCTTGAACCTAACTCTTTCCCTATTGATTTTGCAAGTCCAATCATACCTGCTTTCGAAGCAGAATAGTTGGCCTGTCCTGCATTACCAGAAACACCCACAACAGAGGCCATATTAATAATACTACCTGAGCGCTGACGAATCATAATAGGAGTACATGCATGAATGAAGTTGAAAGCCGATTTTAAGTTTACATTAATCACCATATCCCATTGTTGCTCAGTCATTCTCATCATTAAGCCATCACGAGTAATACCTGCATTGTTAACAAGAATATCGATTTTACCAAAGTCTTTGTGTATCTCTGTTACAACTTTTTCGGTCTCTGTGAAATTTGCGGCATTAGAAGCATACCCTTTTGCTTTGACCCCAAGCTCTTCTATCTCTTTTTCTGTATTTCTAACGTTTTCATCTAGAACTAAATCTGTAAAAGCAATATTGGCCCCTTCTGAAGCAAAC
>JASLCM010000134.1 GCA_030151845.1 Bacteroides sp. | reverse complement strand
AATAAAAAAGGGGAGCTAGTTCCCCTTTTTTATTGATGAATTATATATAGTTCTTTCTTATTCTATATTTCCTAACGAATTACCATATTCCATTTCTCCTTGAACAACAAAGAGAATTTCTTCCTTATCGTAATCGCCAACTTCATTGTCTTTAGCTTCTTTTACTATATAGTCTACAATCTCTTCTAGATCGATATTAATGTAGCCATTAGCATCGGGCTCTTGATCAAGAATTCCACTATCCATGTAGTAATCATCGATAAGGTCTAAAAAATAGTAAAGTTCATCAGTAGAGAACTTCTCTTTTAAATCTATCGGAAGGTAGTTGCGAATGAACTCGATGGTTTTTTCATCATCGGCAGCGTCATTCAAAAAATCGTTATTTGAATTCATTGTGTTTTTAATTAAGTTCTAATTAAAGAAGGCTTTTTATTTTGTCTTCCAGTGCAGCTTTAGTTGCTGCTCCAACATGTTTGTCTACTTGCTTACCATCTTTAAAGAAAATAAGAGTAGGTATACTACGAATGCCAAACTCTCCTGGTAAATCACTGTTTTCATCAACATCACATTTGCCGATGACAACTTTACCTTCGTACTCTTTGGCTAGCTCATCAACAATAGGACCTACCATCTTACATGGTCCACACCATTGTGCCCAAAAGTCTACAACCATTGGTTTTCCACTAGCTAGTAATTCTTTAAAGTTTTGATCTGTTATTTCTAATGCCATTTTTTCTTTTTTTTATAGGTTAGTAATTTTAGTATTTTAAACAAATATAATTAATTAATTTGAAAAGCGATTTCTTCATGCTCATTTAAATAATTCATTAAATCTTTGCCTACATTAATTTTGTAAGGGCGAGCAAAAAGGTCTACTTTGCTTTTTTCTTCTCTATCTGTTATTGTGAAGTAGAGTTCTGTATTTCCCTTCTCCCCCTTAATTAGAGCTGCTAAATCTGCAACAAGTGTAGAGTCTAATTTGTTTAGAGGAATATAAAGTGTTAACTTTTCTATGAGTTCGTCTTTAACATCTGGTAAGAGCTGGATAGTGTTTATCTTGATTTCAATCTCTTCAGGTCTCCACTGCCTAGGTTGGCATTTAGCTGAGATATATAAAAACATACCTTCATCCATATATCCTTGAAACTTTACCCAGTCTTCACCGAAAAGAGGAAGTTCAATAGAACCAGTAAAATCTTCAAGTTTTGCAATTCCATAGGGATTACCATTTCTGGTGATGCCTTTTCGTACTGTGGTAATCATTCCACCAAAAGTTATATCCTTACCCACGAGAGACTCCTTATCTTCTAACGATAGCGCATTGGTGTTACAAACATGCTTTAGAATGATGGCATATTCATCTAATGGGTGTGCCGATAGGTAAATACCTATTAATTCTCTCTCTTTATTGAGTAGTTCAATCTCATTCCAATGTTCAGAAACGGGTATGTCTGGTTTTGCTATTTCAACCATGTCTGCACCAAAAAGTGAATTCATAGCCTGGGCCTGGTCCGCTTGAAAGGTATTCCCATATCTCATCAAGGTCTCTAAGAAGACTTCGCCAGTTCCGTTCTCTGCAAAATATTGTTCTCTACTGATCTCTTTGAAAGAATCAAATCCTCCAGCTAAAGCTAGATTTTCCATATTCTTCTTATTACAGCTATTTAAATTAACACGTTCCACGAAATTAAAAATATCTGTATACGGACCGTTTGTATCTCGTTCTTTCATGATGCAAAGCACGGCATTTTCACCAACACCTTTAATGGCACCTAGCCCAAAGCGAATATCACCTTCAGGATTAACTGTGAATTTTAAGTTACTTTCGTTAATATCTGGCCCAAGAACATTAATCCCCATTGATTTACACTCGTCCATAAGCTTTGTTATCTCTGTAATGTTAGAGATGTTTCGGCTCATTACAGCGGCCATGTATTCAGAAGGATAGTTAGCTTTTAAATAGGCTGTTTGATAGGCCAGCCAGGAGTAACATGTGGCATGCGACTTATTAAAGGCATAAGAGGCAAATTTTTCCCAATCTGCCCATATTTTCTCTAATACTTTTTTATCATGTCCATTGCTTTTTCCTCCCTCTAAGAACTTTGGTTTAAGGACATCGAGTTGATCTTTTAACTTCTTTCCCATAGCCTTACGTAAAGCATCGGATTCGCCTCTGGTAAAGTTAGCTAGTAGACGTGAAAGTAACATGACCTGCTCTTGATATACTGTAATTCCGTAGGTATCCTTAAGGTATTTTTCCATGATAGGAATATCATACTCTATTGGTTTTCTACCATGCTTACGATCAATGAAGTCTGGAATGTAATCCATAGGACCTGGCCTATAGAGGGCATTCATCGCAATAAGGTCTTCAAAAGTTGAGGGTTTTAACTCCTTAAGGTATTTTTGCATTCCTGCGGACTCAAACTGGAAAGTTCCAATAGTCCGTCCTTCACTATATAATTTATAGGTCTCTGGATCCTTAAATGATATTTTTTCAATATCGAGAGATATACCTTTGGATAACTTTACATTGGCAACAGCTTCCTTGATTATAGATAAAGTTTTTAATCCTAGGAAGTCCATTTTTATTAATCCTGTGTCTTCAATAACAGAGCCCTCATATTGAGTTACAAGAACTTTTTCTCCAGTTTCTTTATCATCCGCTGTACTTACTGGTACCCAGTCTGTTATGTCGTCTCTGCAGATGATGGTTCCACAGGCGTGTACACCTGTATTTCGTACGTTCCCTTCAAGCATTTTTGCATATTTTAGGGTCTCTCGAACTAAGGGGTCTGGAGAGGCTTCTGCAGCTCTTAATTCTGGTACATACTCAATGGCATTTTTAAGGTTTATTTTTTTATTTGGTATTTTATCGGGTATGAGCTTTGTTAGTCGTTCTGCTTCTGGTAGTGGTAGCTTCTGAACTCTAGCAACGTCCTTTATAGCAGATTTAGTTGCCATGGTTCCAAAGGTTATAATGTGGGCAACTTTATCTTCGCCATACTTTTCTGTAACCCATCGTAATACTTCACCCCGTCCGTCATCATCAAAATCCACATCAATATCAGGAAGAGAAATACGGTCTGGATTTAGAAAACGTTCGAACAGCAGGTCGAATTGAATCGGGTCTATTTTTGTAATTCCCAGACAGTAGGCTACTGCTGATCCTGCAGCAGATCCACGTCCAGGTCCAACAGATACACCTAACTCATTTTCGGCAGCGTTGATGAAATCTTGTACAATGAGGAAGTAGCCAGGGAATCCCATTGTTTTCATAATGTGAAGCTCAAAGTTCAATCGCTCACAGACTTCTTCACTTAGGGGATCTCCATAAAATTTCTTAGCACCATCATAGGTGAGTTTTTTAAGATAGTCTGCTTCTAGTTTTATACGATATAGTTTATCGTATCCTCCAAGCTTTTCTATTTTTGATGCTCCTTCTTCTGGTGAAAGAACTGTTTCTCCTAGTTCGTTTTGTGTAAACTCTTTGTAAAGATCCTCCTCACTATACTGTTTTCTATACCCCTCTTCTGTTCCAAAATCAGTAGGTATGTTGAATGTAGGCATGATAGGAGAGTGATCGATGGAGTAGTGCTCAACTTTGTTGAAAATTTCCATCGTGTTTTCCAAGGCTTCTGGTATGTCCTGGAAAAGAGCATTCATCTCCTCCTTGGTTTTCATCCACTCTTGTTTTGTATAGAGCATACGATTTGGGTCTGCTAGATCCCTTCCTGTACTTAAGCAAATTAGTCGATCATGGGCTTCTGCATGTTCTTCATTAACAAAATGGACATCATTGGTGCAAATGACCTTAACATGGTGCTTTTGTGAGAACTTAATGAGGTATTCATTTACTTTACTTTGAAGTGGATAAGCCTCGTGATTGGCGTGTTGTACTGTTGCTTTATGCCTTTGTAGTTCCAGGTAGAAATCCTCTCCAAAAGTGTTTTTATACCATAAAACAGCTTCCTCTGCTTCATCTATAAGACCCTGTGTTATTTTTTTGGGAACCTCACCCCCAAGACAAGCCGTACTGATAATTAAGCCCTCTTTATATTTTTCTAACTCTTTTCGATCTGTTCTAGGCCTCATATAGAAGCCCTTTGTCCATGCATTAGAAACCAATTTAATAAGGTTGTGGTATCCTTTTTTATTTTTGGCTAAAACTACTAGGTGGTAGCCACTTTGATCCTGCCTACCCTCTTTTTGATTCATATCACCTCTTCTTGCCACATACATTTCACAGCCAATGATGGGTTTAAAAAGTCTTTTCTTGAGATCGGTTAAAAGTGATGTGTTTGTAGTTAACTCTTTTTCCTCTTCACTTGTTAGAGAATCAATCGTGTTTAGTTGTTTTATTTTTTTTCTTGTTTTTTTTATCTCTCCATGAATGGGGGCATTCTTTTTCTTAACATAGTTAAAGAACTCCTTGATGCCAAACATACTCCCATGGTCTGTTACAGCTATGCCTTTCATTTTGTTTTCTATAGCTTTGTCTACTAAAGCTTTAACGCTGGCCTGGCCATCTAGAAGTGAGTATTGAGTGTGGACATGTAAATGAATAAAATCTTGCATGAATTGAGTCGTTTTTGTATTTATTTGACAGCTTTACAGCTAGTTGTATAGCTATGCGAAAGATATAAAAAAAGGTTATATTTGCCTTTAATATATGAAGTCAATATTTGCTAACAAAAATAGGTACTAAAAAGTTATTGTCAAAGGGCTTTTATACCTACTTTTGTTGTGCTTATTTTAAAATAAGTTTACTTTTGTACAGATTCTATTATTTAGGCAACAAATGAACAAACTAAAAAAAATGAAGAAGATACGTATCCATCACGAAGGAACGTCTATCTTGATTGTAAGTTTTATCTTACTAGCTGCTGTAAACTTGTTACTTTTCTATAAGGTTCCAAGTAAAATACCATTCTATGTAGTAGCTACAATAAGTACGGTTGTTTATCTTCTTATGGTAAACTTTTTTAGATGTCCGATTCGACTCTTTGGTAAACCAACTGAAAAGGTTGTTGTTGCTCCCGCCGATGGTAAAATAGTAGTAATTGAAGAAGTTGAGGAGACCGAGTATTTTCATGATCGTAGAATTATGGTTTCAATCTTTATGAGTGTTTTAAACGTTCATGCAAACTGGTATCCTGTGGATGGAAAAGTTAAGAAGGTTGGACATGAGAATGGTCGTTTTATGAAAGCGTGGTTGCCTAAGGCTAGTACAGAGAATGAAAGATCAATGGTTGTTATAGAGACACCTGAGGGAGTTGAGGTTATGGCTCGTCAAATAGCTGGTGCTATGGCTAGACGAATAGTAACCTATGCTAAGGAGGGAGAGAATTGCTATATTGATGAGCATATGGGCTTTATTAAGTTTGGCTCACGCGTTGATGTTTATCTTCCTTTAGGTACAGAAATTTGTGTCAAAATGGATGAATTAACAACAGGTAATCAAACAGTCATAGCTAAATTAAAATAAAAAAGAATGGCTAATGCTTTAACCCGACATATCCCCAATACAGTAACCTGTTTAAACTTATTCTCAGGTTGTATCGCTTGTGTAATGGCTTTTGAGGCAAAATATGAGTATGCCCTTGGTTTTATTATTTTGAGTGCAATTTTTGACTTCTTTGATGGTATGTTAGCGCGGTTACTAAATGCTCCATCTGCAATAGGAAAAGAGTTAGATTCTCTTGCTGATGATATTAGCTTTGGGGTAGCTCCAGCTTTACTTATCTTTACATTTTTGCGTGAAGACTCGTTGATACTTCCTGCTTTTTTAAATCCATTACGTGATTTAATTCCTTATACCGCCTTCTTAATAGCTGTTTTTTCTGCCTTACGTTTGGCTAAATTTAATATTGACGAACGACAGTCCAGTTCCTTTATAGGGTTGCCTACTCCAGCTAATGCTCTCTTTTGGGCTTCGCTTATTGCTGGTAGTCATAACTTGCTATTGGCTGAGGTGAATGCGCTTTGGATTATGGCCTTGATATTCTTTTTCTCTTGGCTATTAGTTGCAGAGATTCCTATGTTCTCCCTAAAGTTTAAGAATCTATCTTGGAAAGATAACAAAACTACTTTTGTTTTTTTATTAACTTCTATACCACTACTATTCTTATTAAAGGTTACAGGTATAGCTGCTGTTATCACTTGGTATATCGTACTTTCTTTTGTAAATAGTAAAAAAGGATAGTCCCTTTTGGTTAAGTTCTAATTAGAAACAACTATTGGTTATGCGTATTTTAGGTTTTTTATTTATAGTTATAATCTTCTCTTTATTGTTGGGTTTCTCTATTCTTGGAGGTATAATTCGAACAATATGGTCTAGCTTTAGAAGGCCGAAGGGTAGGTATGCTGAATCAAGAAAAAGACCTCGAACAAAAACCACTTTACACAAGGGAGATGTAGAGGCTAAAAAGAAAGTGTTCTCTAAAGATGAAGGGGAGTATGTGGATTTTGAGGAAATTTCAGATTGATATGTTATGGTTATCTCCTCTCTTGAAAAAATGTTTTGATTAGTTCGCTTGCTTGCTCTTCCATTACTCCTTTAGTAATTTTAGTTTTGGGATGTAAGATGGGTGAGTCTAAGGTAGTAAATCCTTTTTTATGATCTGAAGCAGCATAGACTATTCGACCAATTTGAGACCATGCAAGTGCTCCTGCACACATGATACAAGGTTCTAATGTTACATACATTGTACATTCTTTGAGGTACTTTCCTCCTAATGTGTTTGCTGCAATGGTTATAGCCTGCATTTCTGCATGAGCTGTAACATCAATCAATCGCTCTGTTAGGTTATGGGCTCGTGCTATGACTTGATTGTCACACACAATAATAGCTCCAACAGGGATTTCCTCTGCTTGATAGGCTTTTTCAGCCTCTGCAAAGGCTTGTTTCATAAAGTAAGTGTCGTCGTGCAGCATAATTACCTTCTCATCTCATGCTCATCGAAGAGCGTAGGATAGTTGTCACTTAGTTGTTGGTGGATGGACATAAGAATAGTTTCTCTAAACCATCTGGAACGGTTGGTGATTTTATATTTACTTAGGTATCTATTTACCAGTTTAAGTTCTTCTTCCGAGAGCATACAAGTTAATCTGCACATCCGCTTGTTTGTGCAGTTATTGTCATTCTTTCTTTGTTTTTCTTGTTTGCTCATATCTTATTACAAAAATACTTTTAGTTATTGAAATTCAAAGAATAAAAAACGTATTTTTGTCGAAAAGGGATGGCAGAGCACAATAAACTTGGGGTTTGGGGTGAAGAACGAGCCGTAGGCGTATTAGAAGAGTTAGGATATTTTATACGCGATCGAAATTGGCGATTTCATCACTATGAACTAGATATAGTAGCTTTCGATAAGCAGACACTTGTTTTCGTTGAGGTAAAAACAAGAAGTAGTCTTGAATATGGAGAGCCTTTAGTGGCTGTTGGTCCTAAAAAAGTGAGAAACCTTATCCAGGCTGCTAATCAGTATATCATAGAGAATGAACTGTTAAATACTTGGCGGTTTGATATTATTTGTGTCTATGGCAATGAAGTAAAGAGCAGTTACGAGCATATTATAGATGCCTTTGATCCGTTCCTTTTGTCTTTTTAAGATGTTAAAGATGATACATTTAAAGGAGATAGATTCTACTAACAACTATTTAAAAAGAGCGATTGCTTGCTCTACTAACTTTTTGGAATTTACAACAGTAGTAGCAAACTTTCAAACCGGTGGAAGAGGGCAACGGGGCAATGGCTGGGAAGCAGAGCGAGGTAAAAACCTTCTATTTAGTACTTTAGTCTATCCTAGGGAAGTGCAAGCCAAAGAACAATTTCTTCTCTCGCAACTAATCTCTTTGGCCGTTGTTGAGACGTTAGAGTTGGAAGGTAGAGGCTTCTCTATAAAGTGGCCAAATGATATCTATTGGAATGACTTAAAGATTGCTGGAATTTTAATTGAAAACAATCTTTTAGGAGAGTCTATACAGAATAGCGTCGTAGGTGTTGGACTAAATATTAATCAAAAGAGATTTTCCAGTTCTCTTCCTAACCCTATATCCTTATCCGTCATAACTGGTAAGGAGTACTCTATATTGTCAATCTTGTCTTCTATTTTAAATAAATTCAAGGAGTTATATCAGCAAATCAATACAGTGGAGTCACGTAACAGCATACTATTGCAATACAAACAGCATCTTTATAGGCGAGAGGGATTTCATTTATTCGAGGACTCTAATGGTCCTTTCGAAGCTCAAATTATGGATGTTCATCTCGATGGCAAAATCTGGCTACAAGATACTGAGGGTAATAATAGGGGATACTACTTCAAGGAGGTTCGTTACTTGATTTAAAAAATTTCTTTTTCGAAAAGCTCAATGCTTTTTAATGACTTCGTAATTTCAACAGACTTAAAGGACTCTTTTACCTTTTTAAGGTGATTCTTCGCTTTTAAATGATAGTTAGAATAAACTTGTTCCAGTTTATTCCTGTAATTAGCATACTGCATTCGCGTTGGTGTATCAATCAACTGATAATGTCTTGTGATCTCTTCTCTTGCATGCTCTCCTCGTAAGAGTAGTAGGTTTCCAATATATATGTTTGCTGAGAAATTTTGAGGTTCGAGTCGAAGGACCTGTTCATAAAGCTTCCAAGCTTCCTCTAGATAGCCTAAAGATGCAGCTAGCTCTGCTGTTTTGGTTAAGAGGTTAACATCATTAGGCATATGTTTAACTCTTTCTCTAGAGAAGATATAAGCCTTTTCAGTATTGCTGTTTTTGAGATGATATTTACTAAGTTCTTCTAACATGAGCGGTGCTACTTGACAGCCTTTATCTACTTGAATCCAGAAGAAATTTTCTGCGTCATATATGTTCTCATTCATAGCTTGTTTAAAAAGCTTCTCTGCGCTTGTCCACTCTTTCTTTTGTAAGGCTTCAGAGAGACGAGCAAGTGTTTGTTGCTCTTCTTGCCCATAGGAGATAGTTGGAAAGATCAATAGTAAGAAAGAGGTTAGGGTCAAAAAATATTTTTTCATAAAGAATCTCATTGTATGAAGTTAAATAGTGAACATCTACTATATTTACAAAGATAGTTACCTTATTGTTTAGTAACACTTCTACTTATCTGTTTTTTTATCTAAATTTGTCTTATTAAATAGTTGAAAGAATTATGATTAAATACAAAAGAGTACTTCTAAAGCTAAGTGGTGAAAGCTTGATGGGAGATCAAGGCTTTGGAATAGATGAAATTAGACTAACTGAATATGCTCAACAGATTCAAGAAATCAAGGAGATGGGGGTAGAGGTTGGTATCGTAATAGGAGGAGGTAATATCTTCCGAGGACTATCGGGTGCTAACAAAGGGTTTGATCGTGTCAAAGGAGATCAAATGGGGATGTTGGCTACTGTTATAAACAGTTTAGCGCTTAGCTCTGCATTAAATTCTCAAGGGGTTAAATCACGTGTGTTAACAGCTGTAAGAATGGAGCCAATTGGTGAGTTTTATACAAAGTGGAAGGCTATTGAGCATTTAGAGTCTGGCGAAGTGGTGATAATGGCTGCGGGAACAGGAAATCCTTTCTTTACAACAGATACAGGTTCGTCACTACGTGGTATAGAAATAGAGGCTGATGTGATGCTGAAAGGAACTAGAGTAGATGGAATATATACGGCAGATCCAGAAAAAGATCCAACAGCAACTAAATATACGAGCATAACCTATGATGAAATTTATCAGAAGGGATTAAAAGTGATGGATTTAACTGCTACAACTATGTGTAAAGAGAATAATTTACCCATTGTTGTTTTTGATATGGACACCGTTGGCAATTTGAAGCGTGTAATACAAGGAGAGTCGATTGGAACTTTAGTTCATAATGGCTAACTTTATGAAAAAGGGAGTATTAAATAAAGTAATATTTAAAAAGTAAGAATATGTTTGATGTAACTAGTTGTATAGACAACGCAAAAAAGAAAATGGATGCAGCAGTCTCTTTCTTGGAGGAGACACTTTCGCATGTGCGTGCAGGGAAAGCAAACCCTAAACTTTTAGATGGAATACGTGTAGAATCCTATGGTGCTTTGATGCCGATAGACAATGTTGCAGCAGTAACTACACCTGATGCGAGAAGTATTGTGATTAAACCTTGGGATAAAAACATGTTTAAGCCTATAGAGAAGGCAATCATTGATTCGGATTTAGGTATAATGCCTGAAAATAATGGTGAAGTTATTCGTTTAGGTATCCCTCCATTAACAGAGGAACGCAGAAAACAGCTCTCAAAGCAATGTAAAGGAGAAGGTGAAAATGCTAAGATAAGTGTGCGTAATATTCGTCGTGATGGTATGGATGAATTAAAGAAAGCTGTGAAAGATGGGCTACCTGAAGATGTACAAAAAAGTGCAGAGGAGAAACTACAAAAGATTCACGATAAGTTTATTAAGCAAATTGATGAGCGTATAGCAGAGAAGGATAAAGAAATAATGACTGTATAAGATCTAAAATGTGAAAGGATTAGTCTTAAAAAACACAGGTAGTTGGTATCAGGTAAAGTTAGAGGATTGTAAAGTTATTAACTGTAAACTTAGGGGGAACTTTAGGCTAAAAGGAATTAAAAGTACCAGTCCGATAGTAGTAGGTGATTATGTTGAGGTTCTTGACCTACAGGAAGAGGGCGGTGCTGTTATAACCGAACTTTATGATAGAAAGAACTATATGGTGAGACGTTCACCTAATTTATCCAAGCAGTCTCATATTCTTGCTGCTAACTTGGATCAGAATATACTAGTTGTTACTGTAAACTACCCTGAGACTAGTACAACTTTTATTGATCGATTCTTAGCTTCTGCAGAGGCTTATCGAGTGAAGACAGTCCTTGTTTTTAATAAGACTGACTTATACGATGAGGCCGATCTAAGTTATTTAGATGCTCTAAGAAACCTTTATCAAACGATAGGGTATTCATGTATAGCATTATCTGCTACGACAGGTGAGGGGGTTGATGAATTGAAAGATCAATTAAAAGGAAAAGTAAGCCTTTTCTCAGGCCATTCAGGAGTAGGAAAGTCTACTTTGATAAATTCTCTTCTACCCGATGCTGCTTTAAAAACAGGAGATATCTCATATCATCATAATAGAGGGATGCATACTACAACTTTTTCAGAGATGGTAGAAATTCCTACAGGTGGTTACTTGATAGATACTCCAGGTATAAAGGGATATGGTAGCTTCGATATGAAAAAAGAGGAGATTAGTCATTATTTTCCTGAAATATTTAAGTTCTCTAAAAAGTGTAGGTACGCTAACTGTACGCATGTACATGAACCTCACTGTGCAGTCTTAGACGCTATTGAGAATCACTATATAAGTGAGTCCCGCTATACCTCTTACTTGAGTATGTTAGAAGATGAAGATGAAGGAAAGTATAGAGCACCTTATTAATAAAAAAAGAGCACCACGTGGTGCTCTTTTTTTATTAATAAACTAAAGAGACATTATCTATCCAAAATTTACTTTCGGGGTTCCCTATATAGGCTCCGCCATTACTAGATGAGAACTGGAGAATTATGTGTGTGGGCTCTGCCATTGAATTGGACCACTTCTCCTCTAAGATGGGCACCATTTCACCTTTACTATTTCTAGTGTAATAGACTTCATCTTGCTCATTACGTAGCTTCATATAAGGTTTGTAAAAATCTTTTTGAGTAATATCACCATAATATATGGGAATCCGATATCCATTTTGCCAGGTGGTTACCGACTTTTGAAACCGTTTCCAACCGGTGGCAACTCTTTCTGCATGGATATTCCCCTCCTCGTCTTCCCAGCGGTTTTGTAAGAGAATGTGCACCTCTGCCATGTCTTTTCTGTCTAGTTGTTTCTGTTTACTAAAGCCTGTGGCTCGAATACAGTCTCCTCCAGTGGTAACTTTGTAGTCGAACTGTAGTGCTTTGGGTCTTTTCTTAAAAGGAACACCAGTTATTAATTTACTTTGTGGATTCTTAGTGTCTTTAATAGGCTCAATCATCTCTCCTAAAAAGAGGGTTCCACTGGCTAAAACTTTAATATTGATAAGTCCTAGAACTTTTACTTGGTCAAAAAGGGTTTCAAGGCGGGCACAATATCCATTGCCTCTTTTTTCAGGGAAGACACTGATACTCGCCTTAGTTATTCCGCTTACCTTTGCTAAGACCGTAGAACTAGCCCATGGCGATTGTTTGTTACGGTAAGGGGTATTGTTGTAGAGTGTATCTCCCTTTGCAACCTCATAGAGATATTTTGTTTTTCCACCAATTAAGAGTGACTCATCTACCACACGAACTAACCAAGAGTCCATATCTCCGAAAGGAATTGGCTCCACAACCTCTTTTTTTTGAGCGTAGGCTACAGTTGATATAGCAAGCAGGCTTACTATATAAATCATTCTTATATATTTATTCATAACATTTATTATTTCTCCATCTTATTTTTCTTTATCAATAAAAAGTCCTCTTTTTTAAGATTCATTTTTTGATAAGGAATTGGCTGATCATGATCATTCAAGTAATTTCTAGGTTGTTGTTTAAACTCAGCACTTACTAATGATAACTCTTTTATAGTGTTCTTTGTTCGTATATTTGCTATATCTAACAGTGTGTGATAAATAGAATTTGTTGCAACCGCATAGTCTCTATTTTTTTTTGCTGCATTTATTTTTTCAGGGTGCTCTTTAACATAACTATCGGATAACCAGATAAAAAGAGGAACTTTGAGTTGGTAATAAGTAGGCGAGGGAGAAGCGTGCAGAAAGCGACGTCTTTGATCATCTAAAAGGTCTTCACCATGGTCCGAACAATAGAGTAGTGAAGTGATAGCATCCTCCTTTTCCAGAACTGAGATAACTTCATTAAGAAAGAAGTCAGTATATAAAATCGAATTATTATACGCATTGATTAATTCTTCTTTTTGACTAAGGCTAACTTTAGTAACATCGTCTGGTAAAAAAATGGAGAACTCTTGAGGATATCTCTCTTTGTAATTAAAGTGAGAACCATAAGTGTGTAGAACAATAAAGAGATCTTGTGTTGGATGACTCTCTATTACCTCTTTTAAGTGAGGAAGTAGTTCACTATCTCTATGGTTCTCTATAATGCCTTGCCTAGTTGAGGAAGCTCTTAAGTTGATATAGTCATTGGCAGCTTTCCCAAAATACTCTGTAAAGGTTTTATTTTCACCTTGATTGGATAAAAAAGCTGTGTGGAAATTCACTTCTTTGAAAGCATCTAAAATTCCTTTCTCACTATAGATTCTTTTATAGTTTTCTGCAGATGCAGCAGAGAGCATAATGGATACACTTTTATGGGTTGTGTTAGATTGTGTAATGGCATCTGGGAAATAGATAAGATTTGTTCTTTGATTAAGTAGAGGTGTGGTCTCTCTATTATACCCATAAAGTTGCCAGTTGTCGGCTCTACTTGTCTCTCCGATTACCAGAAGATGAATCTCTCTTTCCTTTTTTTTCTTAGTACGTACTGCATCAAAGCTAAAGTTTTTGGAGGTTATAGGGTACTTATTGCTTTGGTCCCATTTATGAATAGCAAAATAGAGATTATACAGCACGTTTGTAGGATATATATCTTCATGTACTGAAAATGTTTGCGTGTTTTTATCTTGAGATTGAGTAAAACTTCCTAAACCTACTAGTAGAATTACTCCTCCAATGTATTTAACTATTTTCCTTTCAGTTATGGGTAGGAATTGTCTTTTTTTCCATTGGAAAATTGCAAGTAAGGTAGTTGGGATATATACGAGGCAGACAAATAAAACAGCAGGCCATATAGCTGCCAAAACCTCTCCTGCTTCGGAAGCATTCGTTGTAAATAGATTGAGAAACATATCTGCTGCTACTATATCTTGACCAAAAAGATACATTATAACAATTTGAAAAGCATGTATGAAAAGCAAAGGAAAGAGGATTAATTGTAGCCGCCCTATGTTTTTTATAGTAGAGAATAAGATAAGGTAGGCTCCCAATGGGAGAAGAATCAATGTTATTCTTCCAAAGAGGTTAAAAGGCTCTGTTATACCAAGAAGAATATTAGGCAAGATATTCGCAAGAAGATAGACAATTAAGAAGAACAAAGGAGTAGCTATAAGTCCTTTTATTTTTTTATTTTTTGTATCCATGAGTATTTCAATAAATTCCTACAAAGGTATAGATTTTTAGTAAAATACTATTTTAATATATTATCCTTATTAATAATTAAGGATATAAAGCATACGAGGAGGCCATGGCCTCCTCGTTTTAAAGTAATTGTTAAATCTTATTTATTGTCCTCATCGCGAATGGACTTCTCTATGGCTTTTATTTTTTTATTCATTAGCTTAAGATCATCCTTTAATCTATCTACTTTTCTAGTGAATTCATTAACAACCGTATCTCCTTTTTTAGAGGAGGCAGTAAGAAAGCCTAGGTTGTTTTCATAGGTAAGTAGTTCGTTTTTCATTCGATCGGCAATCCGAATTAGTTTTTCTCTTTCTCGATATAACTGTTGTAAAGCTCCTTCTTCTTTTAGGTCCTTTACATCCTCAATAAAGTTACTAAGCTTTTGTTGTGCAATCTCAGTATTAAACTTATCGAAGAACTGGTCTATTAGCCCGTGAAAATCTTTATAAAGTTTGTCTTTTAGTCGATATGGAACATGACCAGTCTTATTCCATGTCTTTATAATCTCATGAACTCGTGTAGAAATCGTTTTAGGATCTTCATTACTAGCCTTTAACTCTTTTAATTCCTGAATTAATGCATTTTTCTTTTCAAGGTTTTCATTCTCTTGATTTTGTTGAGAAGCATTTACTTTCTTTCTTTGTTCAAAGAAATAGTCACATGCAGAGATAAAGCGCTTCCATAACGCATTTGCATGTTTTCTAGGAATAGGTCCAATCTTTTTCCAGTCTTCTTGCAGCTTAATTAAAATGTCACTTGTCTTGCTCCAATCTTTACTCTCTTTTAACTCCTCTGCTTTAAGGCAAAGAGCCTCCTTTTGTTTGAGGTTCTCCCCCATAGCTTCTTTCTGATTCTTGTAGAATTGACTCTTATTCTCAAAGAAAAGATCACAAGCTGTTCTAAAACGATCAAAAATCAGTGTGTTCTGTTTTTTAGGAACAAATCCAATAGTGCGCCAGACTCTTTGTAGCTCTATAACCTCATCTGTTAGTTTTTTCCATTGGTTATGATTAGTTAATTCAGTATAGTCTATAGCTTCTATTTTTTCGCAAATAGCTGTTTTGTTTTTTAGATTATCTCGCTCTTGTTCTTTTAAGTTTATAAAGTGTTGTTGGTGTTTCTTATTAATTATTACTGAAGCCTCTTTAAAGCGGTTCCATACCTCTTCTCTAAGCTCTTTCGCTATAGGCCCAATCTCTCTGAACTCTTGGTGTAGATCCTGAAGCTGATGGAATGCAGAAACAATATCCTCCTCTTTCGTTAAGCTTTCTGCTTTCTCACAGATCTTATTTTTGAGCTCTAAGTTTTTCTTAAAATCATACTCTCTAAACTCATTGTTTAATTTGAGTAGGTCGTAGAATTGTTCTACAACATGTTCATAACTTTGCCATAGTTCATTAACTCTGCCCTGCGGTATAGACTTAATTCCAGTCCATTTCTTTTGTAAGTCTTTAAACGTATGATATTGCTTTCCAGTATCCTCTCCCGATTCTACAATTTGCTTTAACTGCTCTAAAATAAGTAGCTTTTTATTAAGGTTCTCTTCCTTTATTTTTTCTTGTTCAGCAATGTGATTTTTTCTAATTTTCTTTATTTCTGCAAACAAAGAGTTAAACTCCTCTTCTTGAGGTGTTACCGAGGGAACAAACTCTTGCTCATCCCCACCATTTGTAATAAAAACCTCCTTAGCAGCAAAGTTCTCTGCTGCTACAAGCTTGTAAAAAGAGTTTTTTAGTGAATCTAAAACTTGTTTGTTGGCTTTACTCGGAGAACTCTTATACTTCTTAAGTTCGGCAAGTAGATCCTCTTTGGTTTGAAGATCATTATTGTCTATCTCCTCTAGTGGCTTATTAGAAGGACTTACAACTTGTTTAGCTACCTGCTCTTTTGTTATATCCTTTTTCTCTTCTTGGTCTTTCGATTCCATCATTATTGTCGTCCTTATTTAATCAATTTCAGTTCTTTCTATTATTCTTAACAAATTAATAAAATAAAACTATTACTTCATACAAAAAAATCAACTTTAATTCAATAAAACTATGAAAGCATTACAGTTACACTCATGTATAACATCATGCCAACGATGTCATTCGTAATGGCAATAAATGGACCAGTAGCAATTGCAGGATCTATTTTAAGTTTCTCTAGTGTCATTGGAACCAGAGTCCCGAATATAGATGCAAACATAACAACCGCAAAGAGACTAATAGATACAGAGTAGGTTACAGTAGCATCTGCTCCAAATCGAATAAAGTTATAAACATATACTAAAAGTGATATTATCGTTGCATTAATAACTGCAACTACAGCCTCTTTTGTTACTTGTTTATACGTCTCTTTGGCATTTAGAGAGCTATTTGCTAGGCCCTGTACTACGAGTGCTGAGGATTGTGTTCCAACATTACCTCCTGTACCTCCAATTAAAGGAATGTATAAAGCCATTTCGGGGTGAGCAGCAAATGTTTGGTCAAAATTACCTAGAATCATCGAGTTCCCAATCCCCCCAATCATTCCTATTAATAACCAAGGGAGTCTTGCAGATGTTTGTTTAAAGACATTATCATCGGTTTCCACATCTTGT
>JASLCM010000109.1 GCA_030151845.1 Bacteroides sp. | reverse complement strand
CGAACCACCGTAGGCCTAAGCCAGCAGATTTACAGTCTGCCCCATTTGTCCACTCTGGTATTTGCCCTTTTGCATCGACAAGAACACTCTTGTTCTGTATTGCGATGCAAAGATACATCTATTTATTTAAACTCCAAGAAAAATCAACCATTTTTATTGCAGAAATTGCACATTCATCACCTTTGTTTCCAAGCTTACCTCCAGATCGGTCTTCGGCCTGTTCCATCGTGTTGGTGGTCAATAGACCGTAAATGACTGGTATGTCGGAAGTTATATTTAAATTGGTTAATCCTTTAGTGGCTCCCATGCAAACATAGTCGAAATGTGGTGTTTCTCCACGGATTACACAACCAAATGCAATAACTGCATCAACATTTGAATTTTCCAACATTTGGTTTGCCCCAAAGGTTAATTCAAAGCTTCCGGGAACATGTTTTACTAAGATGTTTTCTTGCTTAGCACCATGCTTAAGAAGAGTCTTTACAGCACCTTCTAAAAGTGCTCCTGTTATTTTGTAATTCCATTCAGAAACTACGATGCCAAATTTCATCTCCTCAGCATTAGGGACACTATCAAAATCGTACTCTGATAAATTTTGGTATGCAGTTGCCATAGTTTAATAAGTTTTTAATAAGATGAAAGCTACTCGAATCATTATAATAAATAACGATATAGAGTAGCTTTAGTTTTTATTTATCAATAAATTAATTATTTCTTCAATGATTTAGCTCTTTCTATGTATTTTTCGATATCCATTGCTTGGTATGAGTTACTATACTTCTCTTTGATCTGTGTATAGGCTTTGAGAGCTGCATCTGCTTTGTCTTGTTTAATCAATAGTTCTCCTGCTTGAAGTAAGAAGATAGGACTTAATGTATTATTGTCTGCTTTATTTGCTGCTTGCATTAGAAGATCGCTAGCCTTGTCAAATTTTCCTAATTCTGCGTAGCAGTTTCCTGTTGCGGCTAAGATAGCTGGAGCTACCATTACATCTTTTGCATTAAATTTTTCAAGTGATTTAACTGCTGCTTCAAAGTTTCCTAGCTTTGCATTTGATATACCAATATATGCATGAGCAAGGTTTCCTGCTTTTGTGTTGCCGTACTTATTGATTACCTCTGCTTCTAATCCGTTGAAGCCAATACTGTCTCCATTGAGAACATATTCATAGTTTCCTTGTTCAAAGTATTGTTGTCCTTTGATTAAAGCAATTTGAGCTTTGTGTTGACGCGGTTTAGCGTAGAAGTTGTTATAAATAAGTACACCTGCTGTTAATAGGACTAGTACAGCTACTGTAGCAAGAATAGACTTCTTATTTTTGATAATAAAAGCTTCTGATTTGGTTAAAGCTTCCTCAACATTTAGTTGTTCTTTGTGCTCTTTTTGTTTTGTCATTGTATTTTAAATATTTTAAACTTTTCCTAAACCTATAGTGTATAAATACGGAAAGCAAAAGTAGGGTATTTCTCAGTATAAATGAAATTTAAAACTATCTTTTTTATTATACCTAATATTCTTCTTATTTTTGTAGACTAATGCTGTAATTTAATGGTTATTAAAAGAATATCTTTACTTAATTATAAGAATATTGTTGAGGTTGATTTGACCTTTTCTAATAAACTGAACTGTTTTTTTGGGTTAAATGGGATGGGGAAGACCAATCTATTGGATGCGATTTACTACCTCTCATTTTGTAAGAGTGCTACTAACCCTATCGACTCACAAAACATCAGACATGGGGCAGATTTCTTTATGATTCAGGGGTGGTACGATTCTCTTGAAAAAGAGGTTGAAGAGTTGGATGAAATTTATTGTGGAGTTAAGCGTCGACAAAAGAAGCAATTTAAAAGAAATAAAAAAGAGTATACTAAATTATCAGACCATATTGGAAGAATTCCTTTAGTTATGGTTACGCCTGCAGACTCAGTTTTAATATTAGGAGGGAGTGATGAGCGAAGGAAGTTCATGGATGTGGTTATTTCCCAATATGATAAAAAATATCTTTCTGCTTTAATACAATACAATAAAGCAATGGCTCATAGAAATGCTTTACTGAAAAATGATGAGCGCATTGCCGATGATGAGTTTGTGATCTGGGAGGAGATTATGGCTGAGACTGGGACTTTTGTTCATGAGGGACGTGTTCGATTTATTGAAGAGTTTACTCCAATATTTCAAGAGTTCTACTCCTTAATATCGACCGGACAAGAGAAGGTACGCTTAACCTATTCTTGTCAGCTGTTTGAAGATCCTTTGTCTACTTTGCTAAGTCAGAGTAGGGAGCGAGACCGGATTATGGGGTTCTCTCTTAAAGGTATTCACAAAGATGATTTAGTTATGGAGCTAGGAGGGTTTCCAATTAAAAAGGAAGGGTCTGAGGGACAAACAAAAACTTTTTTAATTGCATTGAAGCTGGCTCAATTTGCCTATTTAAAGCGTACGGGGGCTAAAACACCCCTGTTGCTACTTGATGATATCTTTGATAAGTTAGATGCAGAGCGGGTTGAGCAAATTGTAAAACTGGTGGCTAGTGATGCTTTTGGACAAATCTTTATAACAGATACCAATAGAGAGTATTTAGATTCAATTTTACAAAAAATAGGTGGAGACTATAAAATGTTTCAAGTAATGAATGGTCAAGTAGAGGAGTTATCAAATTAGTATGAAGAGAAAAAATGCGGAACCTATAGGAAAGTTAATTCAGCAATATTTGCGCAGGGAGTCTTTAGAGACACCTCTTAATCAACAGCGTTTATTAGATGCTTGGCCACAGGTAATAGGGGAAGCTATGGCTAAATATACTGGTGATCTTTATATAAAAAATGATATATTGTATGTTCACTTAACTTCTGCAGCTCTTCGCCATGAGTTAATGATGGGAAGAGAGCTTTTGATTAAAGCTCTCAATAAAAAAGTTGGTTCTCGAGTAATAAATAATATTATTTTTCGTTAGTGTAAAAATTTTATTTGTTCGGTTCTTTTTAGTCCTAATTGGTTTATTCTCTGAAGAGCTTTTGTTATGTATCTTTTCTCAGTAAGGGCCTCTGGTGTATGTGCATCATAACCAATTATCGTTATGCATTTCTCATCGGCTGCTATTTGCCAAAACTCATCGCAAGGGAACGACTTGATGTTATGTTGTTCATTGTGTTTCATATACCCAATGTTATATTCTAGAGGAATCTGGTGTTTGTTTGCTGCTTTACAGATTTTTCTAGTGGCTTCTACACAGCTTTTATTAAAAGAGTTAAAAGATCTCATGAAAAGGTCTGGGTGGGCAATGTATGAGAATAGATCAGATTCCATAGCTTTAATAGTAGACTCTACATATAGGTCAAAGTACTCTTGTGAGTCGCAGTTTGAACCAAAATAGGGGTAGTGTTCTTCGGTCTCATAGAAATGATTTCCAAAAATGAGGTATTCTACTTGGTACTCTTTAACAATCTCTTTGAGCCAATCTAAGTATCTAGTATATAGTTCACACTCTAATCCAAGCTTTATATTGATTTGATTTTTGTACTTTTTTTGTAGTCTTCTGATACTTTGAATATATCCAGGGAGTTCTTTAGGTTCCATACGCATTGTGGATACAAATGAGGAGTCAAAGTTCCAAGGAGTGTGGTCTGCAAAACCTAGAGTTTTAAATCCAGCTTTGATTGCTGCTTTAACGTAATCTTCATCGCTTCCTGAGGCATGTTTGCATCTGTAAGTATGTGTGTGGTAATTATTTTCTATCATGATAAAATCTCATCCATCCTGATGTCGTATTCATCTGTAGGAACTTTATCGATGAGTTGAAAAGGAAAACAAATCCCAAGCTTGTATGCTTTTATCTTAGGGAGAAGTCGGTCGTAATATCCTTTTCCTCTACCTAGTCTTCGTCCTTCATTATCAAAGGCAACACCAGGAATGATGGCTAAGTCTATTTTGTTAAAATTAATAAAGTTTGGTCCAATAGGTTCTAGTATCCCAAAACTGCCTGTTGATAGGTTTTTTGAATACTTTTTAATAAGAAGTTCATCTCCATGGACGACTGGAAGAAGAATCTCTTTTTTGTTACACCACGAAGAGATTAGCTGATGGGTAGAAACCTCATCTGGCAAAGAGTGGTATAAAAGAATAGTTTGAGCTTTTTTAAAACAAGCTAATTGAATCAGTCTGTTTGTAAGGATTAGTGATTCTTTAGCAAGTTCACTTTCTGTGTACTCTTTTTTTTTCTCGGCAATATATTTTCTAACCTCACTCTTTGGATTCATCTGGTACTTGATTAGCGGTACTTATAGTATCTTGCTTGACTAATGTGGGGATAGTTTTCCCCTCTTTTAACAGCTCAATAGCCTTGTGTACTGTTTCATCGGTATTGTTTAGGTATTTGATATACTCTTGTTTTCCTTTGATGTTATAGATTATGTTACCATAAATGTTCTGTTCTAATAGCTTATAAGAGCGGCGAATTAAAATATTTCTTCGCTGTACTCCTTTACTTGAAGCAAATTGAATGAATTGTTCTATGACATTATTTCGGTTAAGGTGGTTAACTAGCTCTTCATTTGAGGTGAACTTGCTTAGCTTTTCTCTGTTGTTATCGCTGTATTTAAAGCTAAACTGAACGGTTAATCCTTTTGTTAAAACTTCTGTAAGGTAGGATGAGGCTCCTGTTGTATCCTGGGGAACAAAGTAGTCAGGCATAATTCCTCCGCCACCGTAAACAGGGCGTCCTATGCTTGTATAGAAAATCTTTGATTCATCCTGCTTAATACTATCTGCAGAAAAGAATTCACCATGTTCGTATCTACGAAGAAGGTCCATATCGTATTGATCTGAACGACCGTTCTCATAAGGGCGTTGGATACTTCTTCCTGAAGGTGTATAGTATCTAGCTATAGTGAGGCGGATAGCAGAGCCATCACTAAAATTAATGGGTTGTTGTACTAGCCCTTTACCAAAAGATCTTCTTCCTACGAGAACACCTCGGTCATTGTCTTGAATTGCCCCAGCAAAGATCTCACTAGCTGATGCAGAGCCCTCGTTTATTAATACAACCAGAGGGGTTTTTTGACAGCTTCCAGTGCCTAGAGCAAACTCTTCTGTTCTTGGAAAGTTTCGTCCTTTGGTGTAAACAATGAGTTTCCCTTCTGGTAAGAACTCATTGACCATTCGAACGGCAGCTTCCATATAACCACCAGTATTGCCTCTTAAGTCAATGATGAGTCCTGAAACTTTTTCATGTTCAAATAAAGCTAGTGCATTGAGAAGTTCAATATGAGTTGTTCTACTAAATTTAGAGATAAGAATATAGCCTATATCATCAGTAATCTTATAGGTTGCATCCACACTATGTTGAGGGATGTCTCCTCGAATAACAGTAATTGATAGTAGTTCTTTCTCTCCAGCTCTTTTGATACCAAGTTTAACTGCAGTATCTTTAGGACCTTTTAGTTTTTTCATCGCTTTCATGTTGGTTAACTCTTTACCTACAAAAAGCGAATCATCTACGGTCACAATTCTATCTCCTGGAAGAATTCCCACTTTTTCTGATGGTCCTCCTTCAATGACATCACTAATATGGATGGTATCTTCTTGGATGCTAAACATTACACCTATACCACTAAAGCTACCTTCTAACTCAGAGTTAACCTCTTGAAGGAGTGAAGCGGGGATATAGCTTGAGTGAGGGTCTAGCTCAGCTAATATATTAGGCATAGCATCCTCAACAAGTTTACTGATATCGACACTATCCACATACTGATCCTCAACTATTCTAAGTAGTGTGTTTATTTTATTAGGAGAACTATGTATAATCCCCATTTTTGAACTTGAGTAGTGGCGTGAATAATAATTGCCAATAAAAATTCCTAAGACTACACTTGCAGCTATTACAATAGGAATAAATCTATAAGAATTTCTTTTATTCATCAATAAACGAATCTTGAATTACGAAAAATGTTACTAGTTATATCAGTTCAATTAATACTACCTCTATATTGGCTCTTTCGAGAAGCTCTATTCCATCTCTGAGTCGGTATTGCTCAGAATATACAACTCTTTTTACTCCAGCTTGAATAATTAGTTTTGCACATTCTATACAAGGTGCAGCTGTTACATACATGGTTGCTCCATCACTACTGTTATTTGATCTTGCAATTTTAGTAATTGCATTTGCCTCTGCATGCAAAACATAAGGTTTTGTTTGGTTATTTTCATCTTCACAGATGTTTTCAAAACCCGAAGGAGTTCCATTATATCCATCGGAAATAATCATCTCGTTTTTTACAATAAGAGCACCAACTTGGCGTCTAATACAGTAAGAGTTTTCCGCCCAAATAGCTGCCATTCGTAAGTAACGTTTGTCAAGCTCAAGTTGTTTATTTTCTTTACTTTTCACGATTTAGTGGTTTTAACATGAGCATTTTTTCTTGTTGCCCCTCTTTGAAATAGATGTAAAGATTATATTCGTCACCTTGGTAGCGAAATGAGTTTTTTAACGCATCAAGGAATGCTTTCGTATAGATATCAGTTGGAGAACCTCCTTTTATACTCCAAGTATTAAAAGTTCTACTTGATGCGTCTGCTTTCCAGTTTCCATCTATAGGTACACCTGCAGCATCGGAGTGGAAATCTCCTTGAATGATATCTTGTTCAGATTTTCCGGAAAAATCGATAGTTACAGATAATTCCATACTTTTTTTAAAGGCCTCTTCATCGAATTCTCCCTGGCTGTTCATCCAGTAGTCTTTCGATCTTTCTCCATTCTTATGTGAGATAGAGGTTAGCTTCCAGGTCTTTTCTGTAAAAATAGCCTGAATATCATCTGTGTTGTTACAGCTATATATAGCTGTAACACACAGGATAATAGATATATTAATTAATAATTTACGTATCATTTGATTCCATTTCTAACAAGAAGAGCATCTATGCTTGGTTCTTGCCCTCTAAATCTTTTATAAAGAGTCATTGGGTGTTCTGTTCCACCTTTAGAAAGGATGTTCTCTCTGAAAGAGTTGGCTACTTCTTGGTTAAACAATCCTTTCTCTTGAAACAGAGAGAAGGCATCAGCATCAAGAACTTC
>JASLCM010000071.1 GCA_030151845.1 Bacteroides sp. | reverse complement strand
GGTTAGCATACCCCACCATCTTTTCTATAGCAGTAAGTTGCTCCTTCTCCTTTAAGATTCGGAAAGGGAAATTAGATAGAATAAGGTCATAATCGTCCTCTCCTTTCCAACTTAAAATACTGTCTTCGTGGTGGTAATTCTTGGTCTCTTTACCATGGAGATAGAGTCTGAGTGTTCCTATGGCCCAAGCTCGATCATTCTCATCTTGTGCAAAATACTCTTTTACTTGCGGAGATAAAAGGTAAGAACCAAATCCGGCAAAAGGGTTATATACTTTTAAATCTTTACGTTTGGGGTAATACTCCTCTATGATAGCTTCTAGAAGTTGAAGAACCTCTGGCGCTAAAGCCTGCATATTCTTCCCCTCATTTTGTACCAACTGTAATAAACAGCCCTCATAGGCAGCTGTTATCTCTTTATACTCATTGGCTAATCGGTTTAAGAAAGCTTTGCTTGTAACAACCTTTAGCTCTTTGTCTTTTGCCAATAGTTCTACAGCCTTTTGCTCTTGTGTTGGCAATAGCGCTTTAAGCTCTGTAAAGCTCATCTCCTTACTCTCTTTCTTAGCTGTAGTCAATGCCTTTTTAAAAGCCGAAAAAATAGTAATAGCAGGTAGAAGTCTGTCTGCTTTAACCTCTTTGCTCTTTAAAAACTCAAGTATATCATTCATTTCGCTGTTTAGTTCTCCCATAGTATCTTTTTAGTCTTATTTCTCTTAATTCAGAAGCGCAAAATACGCCCAACTCACAAGTTACGAAAAAAAAAGAACTTTTCCTAGTTTCGTTTTTTACTTTTAAAATCCTTATTTTTATCGACTTAGCTTTACTAAAAGATGCATTTCAATGAAAAATGAGTTAGAAGTCCTTTTAAATTTCATTTATCCCCTCTCTCCTGCAGCAGTATCTCTACTCGAAAGAGAGGTAAAAGAGGTTGTTTTGCCCAAAGGGTATAAGATTTTCCAAGAAAATAAGAGAAACAACCACATTTACTTGCTAGAGAAAGGCATTGCAAGAGTATACTATACCACAAACGGCAACGAGGTTGTATTGCGATTCTATGCCGAAGGAGAAATCTTGTACTCCATGAAAAGTATGTTATTCGATAAAGCGGGATATGAAAGCATTGAGTTTCTTGAGAGAGCAAAGGTGTATCAGTTAAATTATTCGGCTCTGCAAAGGCTATATAACGAACATGCAGAAATTGCTAACTGGGGAAGAAGATGGATGGAGGTAGAAGCTTACAAGACCGAGGAGCGGCTGCGTAGTATTTTATTTAAAAGTGCAAGCGAACGATACGAAGAGCTTCTTTCCCAATACCCTACCCTTTTACAACGGGTCTCCTTGGGAGATATTGCCTCCTATTTAGGGGTAACACAGGTAACCTTAAGTAGGATACGTGCTAAAAAGTAATTTTTTATCTTTTGTTAAAAGAAAAGGGACTAAAAGGGTGTAGTTTTGTCTCCTAAAAAATGAACTGGATAATTTTGTTTATAGCCGGACTCTTTGAAGTGGGGTTCACTTTTAGTTTAGGACAAGCTAAGTTGGCATCGGGAAACATGAAACTGTTTTGGTACATAAGTTTTGGAGTCTGCTTAACCTTAGGTATGGGATTACTTATCAAGGCAACACAAACTCTGCCGCTAGGAACCGCTTATGCTGTGTGGACAGGAATAGGTGCTGTTGGAACTGTTCTTATTGGTTATTTTGTCTTTAAAGAGCCCATGAGTGCAATGAGGATGTTCTTCTTGTCGACTCTAATAGCCTCTTTAATAGGATTAAAACTGGTCTCGTAATCTTGCTTATTAACTCCAAAGTTTTGTGCTCTCGAGAAAGCTTCTTTTTTACCCCTTAGTTGATGAAATGTATAAGTAGAGTTTTTAACTCATAACCTCTTCATTGTGAATATAACTCTACAGCACCCTATCTATTTAAGTAGAGTAACTGTCTTTTTAAAACTCTTAGGGCTAAAATGGGTATTGTAGAGTGAAGCTTAGTGAGCGTACTTTTAAGGTAGAAGCAAATTGTGATGAAAAGGCTTTTAGGGAGCAATGACTCATTTACTGTTCCCCCTTTTAGGGAATTATACTGTGTACTTTTAGGCTACAGCCCCATGAGCATGAGGTCGAGGTGTCAAACGATACGTAGCTATTTAAATAAACTCTGAATTAACCCTTATTTGCATATATGTTACGGCTCTACAGATTTACGAAACTCGTCTTGAGAAGGGGGATACCAGTTGTTTATTTACAACCTAGAAAATTAATTAAGAGTTTGCAGATCTTCCATTCAATAACTTGCAGCGTTGGTTGGACAGTTGGAACCCGAGAAATAATCCTTTAAACACCTTTCTCCCCCTTTGGCTTAGCAAAAATAGATTTTAACCCATCGAAAGGATTTCAATCACTCTCAAGAGTATGCCAGCTTACACCAACCAACATCAAACAAGTAAAGATTGAATCCTGTTGTTCTCCTCTAGCGCTATATTCGAGTTGTAGGCAGAGGGCAGCACCCTTCAACTTCTTACTACAAGTGAAAAGCTGAGGTTTAAAGTAGTATCACTAGCCCCATTCGTGTTGTTTGAGTGGAGAGTAAAAGCAAGTGTTTAGTTTACTGCACCAACTCTACCTCTTTTTTTTCTTTTTCATCTGTCTAAACTGATAAGGTTCAATTGGATTCTTATCGCTCCATAGATTGAGTCGTTTGGCCTTTGCTTCACGCTCCAGTTGGGCATACTTGGGATTTTTGTTGAAGTGCTTGTAGTGCCAGGCCAATCCGTTTGCCAATAAAAGCTCATTGATGTTCTCCCCTTTGCTTCCAATCACTAGACCTAGAATTCGTTTGTAAGGATCTTTTTTATTGAAATAGATCTTAACTTTTTTGCCATCGATTCTCTCCTTGACAAAGGTAGTAGCCTTTCTTCCATAGGCTTGATCGGACTCTGGGCAATCGATTCCATCTAAACGTATCTTGTGCTTTCTATTCTTTTGATCCAGAAGAGTAACCGTATCTCCATCACTAACCTTTATTATTTTTCCCTCTAAGACATATTTATAACCATACTGGTTGGTCTTTTTATGTGCTGGAGAGTCATCTAAGGTTACTGCTATTTTATGTACCGTATTGTCTTTTGCAACAACATAGATTGAATCTCCCTCATTTACTCGCGGTAAAAGCTTATCGGTATAACTTACAATGAGCTCTTTGCCTTGATTTATTACTCGTTTTATCTCTCTGTTTTCATTGAGCAACGGAGACTCTGCAACTGCGATAGAACCTGCTATAACAACACCTAAAAAGAGAAGCAGTATTTTGTTACCACCTCTTTTTTTTCTTCGTTTTCCCATCTTCTATTTTGTGATTTTGAGGAGTAAATGTAAGAAGTTTGTCGAGTTTTTCCAAGAGGAAAAATCACAGCGAACTATAAAGACTTTGTAGCAAAGCAGATAGCTCCCATTATCTTTAATGAAACCTTTAGCTCGTTACCTATGATAGTCGGTATGAAAGAGAGCATATAAGTAAAACGGAGAACCTACATCACGTAGATCCCCCGTTTAGTCAGACAAAGATTAATCGTATGTTGTATACTGATTTATAAAGTTAAGGGTTAATCAAAAAATTAAGGGTTAAGTTCTGTGCAATAGATTTGCTATACCCTATACGATTAATCTCCTGCTAACATTGCATGTTAAACAAGGAGAGATTTTACTCCTTTTAATTATTCTTCAATCCTAATCAAGTAAAGACTTATTCTTTATCTGATTCAAAGATGAAGTAAATAGTTTTAAAAAACAAATAATCTAGCCATTTTATTCACCAAACAAGCCAAAAGATTGAAATATGAAGCTTAAAACAAGAAAAAATGAGGGATAAGT
>JASLCM010000057.1 GCA_030151845.1 Bacteroides sp. | reverse complement strand
GCTATCGTTATTTTTTTCATAGTGTTGTTCTAATATGAGTTTTTGTTTTATAAAATAGGAAAATCATAAAAAAATACGATTTTGCATCTCTATTTATTTTTATAGTTTCAAATATAATGTATTTTTGACTATTCTAATGTGAATTTGCTCAAGTGCATAATTAAACTTTATGGATAAGCGTAAAAAATGTAAAATTATGTGTTGCGAGTTAAAAAATGAGGTACATTCGGTAGGGATAACTAAATAAATACTATATTTGCCCTAAGGAGAGAAGGAAAAATTTAAATAAGGAAACACATTTAAATAATTATATAAGAGAGTTATGGAAATAAAGAAAACGCCTAAGGCCGACTTGGAAAACAAAAAGTCTACTTGGCTTCTTATTGGTTACATCGTGATTCTTGCTTTTGTGTTCATTGCTTTTGAGTGGACCAAGAGAGATATTCAGATTGATACCAGTGAGGCAATCGTGGATATTGTTTTTGAAGAAGAACAAATCCCTATTACACAACAAGAGGAAAAAATTGCTCCTCCACCTCCACCAGCCCCAGTAGTGGAAGAAGTTTTAAACATTGTAGAAGACGATAAAGAAATCGTTGAAACAGAAATTAAAACAACTGAAGATACTGGTCAGAAAATTGAGGTGAAGTATGTTCCTCAAGTAGTAGAAGAAGAAGAACCTGTTGAAGAGGAAATTTTTGACGTTGTAGAAGAAATGCCAGAATTCCCTGGAGGTATGGCTGCTCTTATGCAATATCTAGGTAAAAATATCAAGTATCCAACAATTGCTCAAGAAACAGGTATTCAAGGTCGTGTTATTGTTCAATTTGTTGTGAACAGAGACGGATCTATTGTAGATGCTAAGGTGGTGCGCAGTGTGGACCCCTACTTAGATAAAGAGGCTATTCGTGTGATATCTTCGATGCCTAAGTGGAAACCTGGTAAGCAAAGAAATAAAGCTGTGCGTGTTAAATATACACTACCAGTGATGTTTAGACTTCAGTAATATATATTGTAATATCATAATTATGGGGCTTCTATGTAGAATAGTTAGCCCCATTTTAGTAAGAAAATAGAACAAATTCCATGTATACACATCAAGAGTTAACTGACTTATTTAAACAGTTTTTAAAAAAAGAGCAAGTGGTTAAAGCTCCTAAGGGACTTTATGAGCCAATTGATTATGGATTAAAGTTAGGTGGTAAGCGAATGAGGCCTACTTTATTATTGCTAGCTTATAACCTATTTAAAGATAAGGTGGAAGATGTTCTATACGCAGCACTCGCTGTTGAAACCTACCACAACTTCACTTTGCTGCACGATGATGTTATGGATGATTCTGATATTCGTAGAGGTAAGCCCACTGTGCATAAAGTGTGGGACACTAATACAGCTATATTGTCGGGAGACGCAATGTTGATTTTAGCTCAGCAATATCTTTCTAAAGTAGATAACCCTAAGTTTAAAGAGGCCTTAATGGAATTTTTAAAGGTTACAATGGAGGTTTGTGAAGGGCAACAATATGACATTGAATTTGAAACAAGAGATGATGTGAAGGAGGAGGATTATCTAGGTATGATTCGACTTAAAACAGCTGTTCTTTTGGCATCAAGTATCTCTATTGGTGCAATATTAGGTGGTGCAAGTGATTCAGATAGAGAGAACCTTTACCATTTTGGTATAAACCTAGGCCTCTCTTTTCAGCTGCAAGATGATTTACTAGATGTCTATGGTGATCCTAAGGTTTTTGGGAAAAAGCTTGGAGGAGATATTGTTTCAAATAAAAAAACATTTATGTTCATCAATGCTTTTGAAAGAGCTAATTCAAAACAGAGAGCTGAGCTTTCTCGCTGGGTAGATGCTTCGACCTTCGATCCTGATGCTAAGATTGAAGCTGTTAGAAAGATATATGATGATATCAACATTAAAAAGGTTTGTGAGGATAAAATGATGGAGTTTTATTCGACTGCTGAAGCTTATTTAGATAAAGTAGATGTTGAGGATAGTAAGAAGAATGAACTAAAAAGGTATATGGGGTTCTTAATGAACAGAGAACTGTAATTTTGATGTTAATCGACACACATTCACATCTTTTTTCGGAAGAGTTTGATGAAGATAGGCTTATGGCTGTAGAACGAGCAAAGAAGGTCGGGTTAAAGGCCATCTTATTGCCCAATATAGATGTCTCTACTATTGATAGGTTAAATTCTTTTGTAAAGATTGATTCCACTTTCTTATTCCCTATGATGGGGCTACATCCTACCTCTATAAACTCCGCTTATAAAAGTGACTTGACGAGAATTAAAGAAGAGCTGCATAGAGAAGAAAATCAGTATATTGCAGTAGGAGAGGTTGGACTTGATTTGTATTGGGATAAAACGTATCAAAAAGAGCAAATGTATGCTTTTGAAGAGCAGGTGAAGTGGAGCATTGAGTTAGATCTTCCTTTGGTTATTCATTGTAGAGATGCTTTTAAACCGCTGTTCTTTATTCTAGATAAGTATAGGAATGAAAAAATTAGAGGGGTGTTTCATAGTTTTACAGGCAGTGAAGAAGAATTGGATTATGCACTTAGCTACTCTGAGTTTTATGTAGGTATTAATGGAATTATTACATTTAAGAACTCTAAAGAGTTAAGAGATATTGTTAGTAAAAAACTTCCTTTAAGTCGTTTGTTGTTAGAAACCGACTCGCCTTACTTGGCACCAGTACCTTACCGGGGGAAAAGGAATGAAAGTTCGTTCTTACCAAGTGTTGCAAAAACTATGGCAAATATTTATGAATTGCCTCAAGAAACTGTGATACTAAAAACTTATCAAAACACAGTAAGGCTTTTTGATCGGCTCGTTTTATAAGAAGTAGATTTTAAAGTTTATTAATTTAATGACTTTTATTAACTTTGTCTTTGAATAAATAAGGTTTAAGAAGAAAAAAAGAATACATTTGTCCTTAGAATGATTTAAGAATTACTTATTTTTTTGTAATTTGCAACCAATTTAGTTTAAAACAGTAAGGGAGGTGCTCGAGTGGCTGAAGAGGCACGCCTGGAAAGCGTGTATACACTTGCGTGTATCGCGGGTTCGAATCCCGCTCTCTCCGCAGGATTTAATAGAAAAATAAAAAAGTAGTATAAATTAAAAATTAATTATTTAATCTTAAAATTAGACACACAATGAAAAAGTTATTCGCAATTGTTGCTGTGATGGGAG
>JASLCM010000041.1 GCA_030151845.1 Bacteroides sp. | reverse complement strand
GTATTACGCAAGGAGGGTGTGCGTCAAGACCCGGAATGGCTCATACTAATATTTTATCTAGAATGTTAGACCGAGAAATTATAAATCTTGGATTTAGTGGAAATGGTAGGTTGGATTATGAGATAGCCGAGTATATGGTTAAAAAAGATGCCGCTTTGTTTGTCTTGGACTGTATGCCCAATGTTGAAGAAGCAGAGGTCTTAGAAAAGTTGGAAAAGTTTTATCGAATTATAAGAGATAAACATCCTACAACTCCTATTTTATTTGTTCAAAACCCCTGGTTCTCTTTGATGGAGTTTAGTAAAGGAAGTTATAACAGTGTTACCAAGAAAAATAAAGCACTGGATAAAGAGTTTGCTCGACTTTTAAAAGCAGATCAGCATATTTACTTCCAATCTTCTGGAGAGTTTTTAGGAGACGATGGAGAGGCTACTGTTGATGGTATCCACTTTACTGATTTGGGTTTTATGCGTTGTGCAAATGTTATGTTACCTCTTTTAAAAGAAATTTTAGAGTAATAGATTTAAGATACTAATAAAAAGGCTGCCAATTGGCGGCCTTTTTTATTAGTACGCCTCTTAATTTAGAGGTTTTTAAAATGAATATCAGCTAAATCAAAATATTAATTGTAATTTTGTATTATGGGAAATGGAAGAATTCTTGCTATAGATTATGGTCGGAAACGTACTGGTATTGCTGTTAGTGACTCTCTTCAGCTTATAGCCAATGGTTTAACGACTGTGCGTACTCATGATCTTTTTGATTTTTTAAAGGACTACTTTTTAAAAGAGAAAGTAGTTCAAGTCGTTATTGGGTTGCCCAAGCAACTAAATAATGAGCTTTCTGAGAGCATGAGGTACATTGAACCCTTTGTACAACGATTTAAAAAGCTCTATCCTTCTATTCCTATAGAGTATGTTGATGAAAGATTTACATCGGCAATAGCTCATCAAGCAATGATATCTGCCGGACTAAAGAAGAAAGATAGGCAGAATAAGGCATTGGTTGATGAGATTAGTGCAACAATAATTTTACAATCCTATATGGAAAGTAGAAGGTTTTAAATAAAAGTTTTATATGATATTACCTATTTATACTTACGGACAACCTGTTTTGCGTAAGGTTGCAGAGGATATTGACTCTGATTATCCCAAACTGGATGAACTAATAGAAAATATGTTCCAAACCATGGAACATGCAGATGGAATTGGACTTGCTGCTCCACAAGTAGGCTTGCCTATTCGTTTAGTTGTTATAGACCTTGATGCCTTATCTGAAGATATGCCTGAATTAAAAGGTGTTAAACGAGTTTTTATCAATGGACACATTGAAGAGAGAGAGGGAGAAGAGGTTGCTATGGATGAGGGGTGTTTGAGTTTACCTGGCATCCATGAAACAGTAAAGCGTAAAGATAAAATTCGTTTGCGTTATATGGATGAGAACTTCGAACAACACGAAGAGGTGGTAGAGGGTTTCTTAGCAAGGGTTATTCAACATGAGTTTGATCACCTGGATGGGAAAATGTTTATCGATCATATCTCTCCTTTGCGAAAACAGATGATAAGGGGTAAGCTAAATGCTTTGGTAAAAGGAAAAGCTAGAACCTCTTACAAGATTAAGTCTGTAAAATAAGATATAAAAGCCTCAATTGAGGCTTTTATTCTATTTTGGAAGAGGGGGTATTTTGTTGCTAAATAAAATAAGTTAACTTTGTTCTTTTCCTTTTGAACCATAGGTATTTATTAATATTTTAGCAAGGTTTCTTGAGTTAATATAAGGTACATGTATAAGAAAAAAAGAGAACTGTTATTGTTGTTTGTGTTTTTTCCAATGATGTTATTGGGACAAATAAATACAGAGCGGGTTATGATGATAGCTCGTAATGCGCTCTATTTTGAGGACTATGTACTCTCTATCCAATACTTTAATCAGGTAATTAATGCAAAACCCTACTTGTATGAACCTTATTTCTTTAGAAGTCTGGCTAAGCTAAACTTAGAAGATTATCAGGGTGCAGAGTCAGACTGTAACGAAGCTATGCACCGTAATCCTTTTGTGGTAGGCATTTATCAGATTCGTGGTTTGGCTAGAATAAAGCAAAACAATTTTGATGGTGCGATTGAAGATTATAAACAAGCTTTAACTTATGCCCCTGAGAGTCTTCCTCTTTGGAACAATTTAGTGCTTTGCTACTTGCAAAAAAAAGAGTATGATGAGGCCTTAGTAAGTGTGGATCGCTTACTGGAAATTGCACCTAAATATTCTACAGCCTATCTATTAAAGGGAGAGACTCTAATTCACCAAAAAGATACTGTCCAAGCATTGAGTCTGTTTAATCAAGCCATTGAGTTGGATCGTTACGATGCCGATCCTTGGAATGCGAGAGCTATGCTTTTATTGCAACAGGGAAAATATAAAGAGGCAGAGGCTGATTTAACTAAAGCTGCTCATTTAAGTGTTAGAAATGCTAGTATCTACATCAATAGGGCTTTGGCAAGATATCATCAAAATAACTTAAGGGGGGCAATGAGTGACTATGATCTAGCCTTAGATATAGATCCTTATAATTTTATAGGACATTACAATAGAGGGTTGCTTAGAGCTCAAGTGGGTGATGATAATCGGGCAATAGAGGATTTTGATTTTGTTTTAGAAATAGAGCCCGATAACTTAATGGCAACTTTTAATCGAGGAGTGTTAAGGGCACAAACCGGAGATCTTCAAGGAGCAGTACAAGACTACTCGAAGGTAATAGAGGTACACTCTAACTTTTTAGCTGGGTATTACCAAAGAGCTGAGGCTTATCGAAAAATGGGAAAATACAGCTTGGCAAAGGAGGATGAAGTAAAAATACTGAAGATGCAATTAGACCGACAAAATAAGAATGATTTAGCACAAAACGATGAAAGTGAGTCGGAAGAGGTTAAAAAGGAGGAAGATAAGACAAGAAAGAAGTCGGACCGGAACATGAACAATTATAGAAAAATAGTAGTTGCAGATGATTCCGATAACATTCGTCAGTATGCAAGCGACTACCGAGGTAGAGTTCAAGATAGGAATGTTGCCATTCAACTAGAGCCGATGTATGCGTTGACTTACTATGAAAAGGTTAGTGAGATTCGTCGAATTGTGCACTACCATAAATTAATAGAGAAACTGTTTGAAGCTAAACAAATTCCTGCTAAATTGCATATAACCAATCGAGAAGCCCCTTTAACCGAAGACCAGGTAAACCTTCATTTCGAATGGGTTAATACGCATACTTCTGATATATTAGGAGATAATGAAAATGCGATAAAGCGTTTTGTACGAGGAATGGATTTTTATCTGGTGCAGGATTTCTCTAGTGCTATAGAAGATTTTACTAAGGCAACACTACTCGACTCCTCTTTCTTTCCAGCCTACTTTATGCGTGCTATTGTTCGCTACAAGGAGTTGGAATATCAACGTGCTGAGGAGAAAGTGGTTGATGTTAGAAAAAGTGGGGAAGGAGCTCCAAAATTAGATTACGAGATGGTGGTTAAAGATTTGAAGAGAGTAATAGAACTTCAGCCAGACTTTGTATATGCGTATTACAATTTAGGTAATATCTTTAACTTGATAAAGGACTATCGAGCGGCATTGATCCATTACGATAAAGCAATACAACTAAACCCAGATTTCGCTGAAGCATACTTTAATAGAGGGTTAACTAAAATCTTCTTAGGAGAGAATAGAGAAGGTGTAGCAGACCTAAGTAAGGCTGGCGAGTTGGGAATCTATTCAGCGTATAATGTAATTAAGCGTTTTACGGATATACCAGACTAATTATTTTTTAAAAAATAGAATATTAGCACTTAAATAAGTATTTTTGTGTGCTAAACCAGATAATAAATAGGCAACTATGATAAAGATAACATTCCCTGATGGTTCTGTGAAGGAATTTGAGAAAGGGATTACAGGAAAAGAGATTGCAAAATCAATTAGTTCACGTCTAGCTAAAGAGGTATTAGCTTGTGGTGTTAACGGGCAAATCTATGATGTAACTCGCCCCATTACGGAGGATGCAGAAATCATTCTTTACAAGTGGGAGGACGAGGAAGGAAAGCATGCTTTTTGGCATACGAGTGCACACTTATTAGCAGAAGCTCTGCAAGAGCTTTATCCGGGGATTCAATTTGGTATAGGTCCAGCTATTGAAAACGGTTTCTACTATGATGTAGATCCTGGTGAGACCATCATTAAGGAGAGTGACCTACCCGCTATTGAAGCTAAGATGAAAGCTTTAGTGAAAGAAAAAGAGACTTTAGTTAGAGAAAGTATCTCTAAGGCGGATGCTTTAGAAATGTTTAAAAATAGGGGTGAAACTTACAAATGTGAATTAATAGAAGAACTTGAAGATGGTTCGATAACAACCTATACTCAAGGTAATTTCACTGACCTTTGTCGTGGTCCTCACTTACCAGATACCTCTGCAATTAAAGCAATAAAGCTAACGGCTATTGCCGGTGCCTATTGGAGAGGACAAGAGGACAAGAAAATGCTTACTCGTATCTACGGGATAACTTTTCCAAAACAGAAAATGCTAACTGAATACCTTGAGATGGTTGAGGAGGCTAAGAAGAGAGATCATCGCAAGATTGGTAAGGAGATGGATCTCTTCATGTTCTCAGAAACTGTTGGTAAGGGACTTCCTATGTGGTTACCGAAAGGAACTGCTTTGCGTCTTCGTTTAGAGGATTTCTTAAAGAAAATTCAAAAGAGATTTGGTTATCAACAAGTAATTACTCCACATATTGGTAATAAGGAGTTGTATATTACCTCTGGCCACTATGCTAAATATGGTAAAGATTCATTTCAACCAATTCATACACCAGAAGAAAATGAAGAGTATCTATTAAAACCAATGAACTGTCCTCACCATTGTGAAATTTTTAAATGGCAACCACATTCATACAAAGATTTACCTCTTCGTTTAGCTGAGTTTGGTACAGTTTATCGTTATGAGCAAAGTGGGGAGCTTCACGGGTTAACTCGTGTTAGAGGATTTACTCAAGATGATGCACATATCTTTTGTCGTCCTGACCAGGTAAAAGAAGAATTCCTAAGTGTTATGGATATTATCTTTATAATATTTAAAGCACTAGATTTTGAGAATTTTGAGGCGCAAATCTCTCTGCGTGACCCCAATAATAAAGAGAAATATATAGGAAGTGATGAAAATTGGGAAAAGGCAGAACAAGCTATCGTTGAGGCTTGTAAAGAGAAGGGTTTAAAGGCAAATATTGAACTAGGAGAGGCTGCTTTTTATGGTCCAAAACTAGACTTTATGGTGCGTGATGCGCTAGGTCGTAAATGGCAGTTGGGTACGATACAGGTAGATTATAACTTGCCAGAAAGATTTCAATTGGAGTATACAGGATCTGATAACTTGAAACATAGACCTGTTATGATTCACCGTGCTCCATTTGGTTCAATGGAACGTTTTGTTGCTGTTTTAATAGAACACACTGCAGGGAAGTTCCCTCTTTGGTTAACTCCTGATCAGGTAGCTATTTTACCTATTAGCGAGCGCTTTAATGACTATGCTAAGGAGGTACAATCTATCCTAGATCAGTTTGATATTCGTTCTATTGTAGATGATCGAAACGAAAAAATTGGTAGAAAAATACGTGATAACGAATTAAAGAGAATTCCTTATATGCTAATTGTTGGCGAATCTGAGTCTGAAAATAGAACAGTTTCTGTTCGTAAACAGGGTGAAGGCGACCAAGGTGTTGTGAAAATTGAGGAATTTGCGAAAAAAGTAGACGAAGAAGTTCAAAATATGATAAATAAGTGGTAAATTTGCCACTGAATATCAAGGCGTAACATTAATACAATGTTCTAAAGTTTGCCTTGTGTAAAGAGTTAATAAAGAATTTGGCTATAATTAAAAACAAACAAAGAAGAAATCGTCGTTTCATGAATAATAATCGAAGAGAGCAACAACACAGAATCAATGAACAGATTCGCTCCCAAGAGGTGAGAGTTGTTGGTGAAGGTGAATCTGAAGTATATCCAATAAAGGTTGCTTTAAAGATGGCTCAAGAAGAAGGTGTAGACCTAGTAGAGATCTCACCAAAGGCTAATCCACCAGTTTGTCGGATTATAGACTATTCAAAATTTCTTTATCAATTAAAGAAAAAACAAAAAGAACAAAGAGCTAAGCAAGTAAAAGTGAATGTTAAAGAGATTCGTTTTGGACCTCAAACAGACGATCACGATTACAATTTTAAACTCAAGCATGCCAGAGGTTTTTTGGAGAGCGGAGATAAAGTAAAGGCGTATGTCTTTTTTAAAGGACGTTCTATTGTTTTTAAAGAACAAGGTGAATTGTTGTTGTTACGTTTTGCCAATGATTTGGCGGAAGAGGCGAAGGTTGATCAACTTCCAATTCTAGAGGGAAAGCGTATGACTATCATGTTATCTCCTAAAAAGAAATAGTTTATATACTATATAGAAAAAAATGAATAGCGCGCGTATAGGTATAGTTGCGCTATCATTTTTATATTAACAATTTAAAATAAGAAAAATGCCAAAGATGAAAACTAATTCCGGTGCAAAAAAGAGATTTGCTCTTACCGGAACAGGTAAAATCAAAAGAAAGCATGCCTTTCATAGTCACATCTTGACTAAAAAGAGCAAAAAGAGAAAAAGAAACTTATGTAAATCTACTTTAGTTCATCCAACAGATGAGAAGCAGATTAAAGAGCTACTTGCGTTAAAGTAGTAAACGAACAAAGTTTTATTTTTAAGTACTAACCGAGTGTTTAGCCCAAAGATCACTAGTAGGTGACGCTAACATTCAAAAACAAAAAACTATGCCAAGATCGGTAAATCATGTTGCTTCTAGAGCAAGAAGAAAG
>JASLCM010000034.1 GCA_030151845.1 Bacteroides sp. | reverse complement strand
TGAATGGTGAACTTATTGATGGCTCACGAATTTACCGAGAAGGAGAATCTCTGTATCAGATGTATTTAAGAAAATATGCTGGTGTAGATCCTGAAACTGGTATAGCATTGTACTACCGTGAAGTTGAGAATGAAGACGGCATCATGGAAACAGTAAAGACTGCCGATTATGGTAATGCTACAAGGTATAAGACTGGTGATATTTTACCTTCAGTATATGGTGGGTTTGGAACAACTCTTGACTATAAAGGCTTTGACTTTTCAATGTCATTTGCATACCAGTTAGGTGGAAAAGTATATGATAACACCTATTCAGGTTTAATGCATGCTGGAACAACAAATGAAGCAGGAACAAACTGGCACAAAGATATTTTGTCAGCTTGGACTCCAGAGAATCCAAACTCTAATATTCCACGTTTAAACTCAAACGATAAATATACGAGATCACTTTCTGATAGATTCTTGATTAGCTCTAACTATTTGAGCTTGCAGAATATATCTTTAGGTTATACATTACCTAAGTCTATTGTAGAAAAAGCTTCTTTAGGCTCTGTTAGACTTTATTTTGTTGCAGATAATGTTGCTTTATGGTCAAAGAGAAAGGGACTTGACCCAAGACAAGGCTATGGAGCTTCAGGTAATGATACATACTCTGCTATGAGGACATTATCTGGTGGTGTGTCTATCTCGTTTTAAGAATCACTAAAACAATAAAGAATGAAAAAAAATATATATATAATACTTAGTCTTGCAGTGGCATTGTTAATGTCCTGTGACTTAGATAAGTTTCCAGAGGGAGATATTATAACAGACCAGCAAAAAGAGGATGTTATTGCTGGGTCTCCAGAGAAGTTGGCTGCTGATGTTAATGGTTTAGCTTCAGGGTTAATGGTTTACCGATTGTTTTCTGATGTTGTACTCCATTTTGATTATGGTTATGCTTCAGTATGCCTTCACTTTGATGCTGCAGGACAAGACATGGTTTCACCAAGTACTGGTTACAACTGGTTTAGAGAGCCAATGTTATTCACTGACCGCTTGTATACCTCAGAACAAACAGAGTTTGTATGGAAAACCTACTATAATCACATAAAGGCAGCAAATGATATTCTTAAGGTAATTCCTTCCGATACAGAAGAGACTTTACTGAAGTACTATAGAGGGCAAGCCTTAGCTAGTAGAGCTTTTGATTACTTAAACTTAATTCAAGCTTACCAGTTTACTTATAAAGGACATGAAGATGCTTTAGGAGTTCCTATTCTTCTAGAGGAGATGCCAATAGAAACTATAAATAACAACCCTAGAGCCTCAGTCTCTCAGGTTTATGAATTAATCCTATCTGATTTAGATCAGAGTATAAAGCTTCTACAAGGCTACAACAGAAAAGATAAAGGTTCTATTGATCAAAAAGTAGCGTACGGATTAAGAGCTCGTGCTAATCTTCTTATGCATAATTGGGAGGCAGCTGCAAATGATGCTGAAAAAGCAATGGTTGGGTTTACTCCGTATAGTAAGACTGATGTTTCTGTCCCATCTTTTAATACAAGTAGCGCAAGCTCATGGATGTGGGCCAATGTGATTACAGAGGATAATGCGGTTGTTAAGAGTGGTATTTTGAACTGGCCTTCGCATCTTTGTTCTTTCACAGGAAATGGATATACAACAGCCACAGGAACATTTAGAAAAATAAATAAGCTGTTGTGGGATCAAATTCCAAGCTCAGATGTTAGAAAAGGCTGGTGGATTGATGAAAAATTAAGTAGCCCTCTGACTGATGATATCTATTTAACTGACGATAAGGGTAACGATATTCCTGCTTCTGAAGGTTTTGGGTGGGAACCTTATACGAATGTTAAGTTTCACGCTTATCAGAGTATACCTGGAAATGGAACAAATGCATCAGATTGGCCTATTATGCGTGTTGAGGAGATGATCTTAATTAAAGCAGAAGCTCAGGCTATGGCTGGGAACCTATCGGGTGCAAAAGCTACGCTTGAGGACTTCGTAAAAGGGTACAGAGATCCTGAATTTAAATCGAAGGCATCTTCTCCAGAGGAGTTACGTGATGAGGTATGGTTCCAAAGACGTCTTGAGTTATGGGGAGAAGGTTTTTCTCTTTTTGATATTTTGAGATTAAAAAAACCAATTATTCGTGTAGAAAATGGGCAAAGTAACTATCCTGCTGATGCTAGATTTAATATTGAAGCAGAAGCTCCTATTTTACTTTATTTGGTTCCTGAAGCAGAAATTTCTGTAAACGATGGAATTGGAATAGGAGATAATAATGAGTCCGCAACACCACCTTCTCCAGTAAGGGCTGATAAATAAGGAAAACTCAATCATACAGATTGATTTATATTCTATAGCAAGAGAGGAATAAGTTAACTTATTCCTCTTTTTTTGTTAGGTAAGCTGGTGTTTACTTTTTATCTTATCAGATGTTTTTGATAAAATCCTTATATTTGTTGTAAATAATCGTAGCATACATGAAAGATTTTGTAATATCCGATGCACAAACGGAAACCTCCATATTAGTTGGGCTAGTCACTCTTGAACAAGATGAACGCAAAACAGAGGAGTACCTTGATGAGTTAGAGTTTCTCGCAGATACGGCAGGAGCAAAAGTAGTAGAACGCTTCACTCAGAAGCTAGACATGATGAATCCTGTAACCTATGTAGGTAAGGGTAAATTGCATGAAATTAAACAATATGTAGATGAGAATGAGGTGGGAATGGTCATCTTTGACGATGAGCTGTCTGCTAAACAAATACGAAATATAGAGAAGGAGCTTAAAGTTAAGATCCTTGATCGGACCTCTCTCATCCTGGATATCTTTGCTATGCGTGCACAAACAGCGAGTGCTAAAACGCAAGTAGAGTTGGCACAGTATAAGTATATGCTACCTCGTTTAACAAGATTATGGACTCACTTGGAACGTCAGGCTGGTGGTTCGGGTACAGGTGCTGGAGGATCTGTTGGACTTCGTGGACCTGGAGAAACTCAGTTGGAAATGGATAAGCGAATCATTAAGAAGCGTATCTCTTTGTTAAAGGATCAACTGGTTAAAATTGATAGGCAGAAGGCAACTCAAAGAAAAAATAGAGGGAATCTTATTCGAGTAGCCTTGGTGGGATATACAAATGTTGGAAAATCTACTATTATGAACCTTCTGGCTAAAAGTGAGGTTTTCGCAGAAAACAAGCTCTTTGCAACTTTAGATACAACGGTTCGTAAGGTCGTTGTTGAAAACTTACCTTTTTTACTTTCAGATACGGTTGGTTTTATAAGAAAACTTCCAACAGACTTGGTTGAGTCATTTAAATCTACACTCGATGAAGTACGTGAAGCAGATATGCTTATCCATGTAGTGGATATCTCTCACCCAAACTTTGAAGAGCACATTGAGGTTGTTAACTCAACGTTAGCGGACATTGAGAGTTCGGGAAAACCTACGATGTTGGTTTTTAACAAAATCGATGCGTACGAACATGTAGAGAAAGATGAAGATGATTTGACGCCTAGAACACAAGAGAATATTACGCTGGAAGAGTTAATGAAGACTTGGATGGCCAAGCTTGAAGATAACTGCATTTTTATCTCTGCTCAAGAGAAAACAAACTTAGAGGAGTTTCGGGAGATTATATATAAGAGAGTGCGTGAACTGCATGTGCAACGATTTCCCTACAATGACTTCTTGTACCCAATTTACGATGTTGAATAGTTTAAAACGTAATGTGGAGTTTACAAATAGTCTGTAAGTAAGCTTTTTTAAGGCTTTATGTAAGGGGAGTTTATGATTTCTAGGCTAAATAATGTAACTTTGTTCAAATAAGATAACTAATTAAAATAAAGAGAATATGGCAACACCTCCATTTAAATATCAAGAACCATTTCCTATGAGTAAGGATACTACAGAGTATTACTTACTTACTAAAGATTATGTTTCAGTTAGCGAGTTCGAAGGAAAAGAGATATTGAAAGTAGATCCAGAAGGGTTAACTCTGATGGCTAATACTGCTTTTCGTGATGTTTCATTCATGCTTCGTCCTGATCATCAAAAAATGGTCGCTAAGATATTAAAAGATCCAGAGGCAAGTGAAAACGATAAATATGTAGCGTTAACTTTTCTAAGGAATGCTGAAGTTTCGGCCAAAGGTAAACTTCCATTCTGTCAGGATACCGGTACTGCAATAATCTTAGGAAAGAAGGGGCAGCAAGTATGGACTGGAGGAAGAGATGAGGAAGCTCTTTCTAAAGGAGTATATAAGACATATACAGAGGAAAACTTGAGATACTCTCAAAATGTTCCTTTAGATATGTATACTGAGAAGAATACAGGCTGTAACCTACCAGCTCAAATAGACTTGCTCTCTGTCGATGGGAATGAGTATAATTTCTTATGTGTGGCAAAAGGTGGTGGCTCTGCTAATAAAACTTATTTGTATCAAGAGACAAAAGCTTTGTTAACCCCAGAACGGTTAATTCCATTTTTAGTGGAAAAAATCAAGAGTCTTGGAACTGCTGCATGCCCTCCATATCATATTGCATTTGTAATTGGTGGAACTTCTGCAGAGACTAACCTAAAAACTGTAAAATTAGCTTCTGCTAAGTATTACGATAATTTACCAACCAAAGGTAATGAGGGAGGACAGGCTTTCCGTGATATAGAATTAGAAGAACAAGTTCTTAAAGAGGCTCAAAACATAGGGTTAGGTGCTCAATTTGGTGGAAAATATCTTGCACATGATATACGTATTATACGTATGCCACGTCACGGTGCTTCATGTCCTGTAGGGATGGGAGTGTCTTGCTCTGCAGATAGA
>JASLCM010000016.1 GCA_030151845.1 Bacteroides sp. | reverse complement strand
CCTTGAGGTGCTGTTACTTCCTTGTCGTTGAAGAAGAACTGAGCATCTGTTCGTTTTACAACTACTACCTCACCATTGGTTAGGTGGAATATAACAAAGTTGGGGTTGGTCGTATCTATTTCTTTGAAAAGCGTCTCTCCACCATCTCCATGAGCTTTTACGGGATTCCCTTGCTCATCGAGTATTTGAGTTGTTCCTTTTCCATAGTTGACAGTCCAAAAGCCTTTATCATCTACACCTATTTGAGGAGTAATGCCCTCAGCACCCTCTTTTCCTTCTACGGCTAATTTGTAGCCCGATTCATCCAATAACCATTCTGTTGTATCTTGGCTGGTAAGAGTCCAGTAATAGAGTCCGTCATTTGCCTTTTTTACACCGATAATAGGAGCACTTTTGCCATCTTTACCTTGTTCGCCATCTTTTCCGTTTTTGATAGGCATAGTATCACCATCCGAGAAAGTGATCACATATCCTTCTTTGGTTTCAGTAACGGCAACAATGGTTTTTGATGAGTCTAATACGATTTTAATCGCTTCAATCTCTTTATTCAGTCTACTTGAAACCTCTTCAATTTCAGCCAATCGATACTCTATATCATTGACTTTGTTCCAAATGTTATCATCATCATACGAGCACCCCACTAATAGGAGGGTTAAGCTCAGTAATAAATAACCTATTTTCTTCATTTGTTTCTAATTTTAAAGAAGACATCAGTCTATTTACTTTCATCTGATGCCTTCTTTGATTTGTATTTGATGTAAATTTATTTGAGTGCAGCTCTCCACTTATACTCTTTTAGTTGATTAAGAGGAGTAAGAACTATTGCACCTCTTGCTATAAGATATTCTGCACAGTTCGTTTCTGCTTTATAAGAAGGAATAGCTTCTTGAGGAACGTATAGTGGAAGTTTTTCGCCTCCTCCAAAAGGAACAGAGAAATCAGGATAACCATCATCTTTAAAAGTTGGAGCAGTTTTTGCTTTACACACGAAAGCCACTCTATTATCTCCCGCAAAACCTTTTGCACAGAAATAAGCACCTATTTCTTTAACCTGACTACCCAAAATAGCAGCTCTTAACTCTCCAGTGTACGAACAAACGTTTTCTCCAATGACCTCAATGTTTTTCGGGAAAGAGATTTCGAATAATTTCGCACTACTATTAAATAGATTGTCTTCTATGCTTGTTGATTCAAAAGTAGCTTCAGACATATCCAATACCATCTTTTTTGAGCTATTGTTGATTTTTGTTTCCAATCCTTTTAACTGACTAGCTGTTAGAACTGCATTACCTACCGTTTTAACGTATATGTAATGTCCCTTAAAATCAGTATACGACTCTTTCCAATCTGAGTCTTCACTAGTTTCACTAAAATAAACTCCATCTTTTAAAGAACCTTTACCCGCAATGATGGTGTATCCTAGTTGATCTACCATAAATGAAAGACCCTTGCTGTATGAATCATACGAGCTTTCAGGAATAAATATTTTGCGGTTAGAAGCTTCAACTTTCTTTCCTACTTCTCCAAAAGTTGTAGGTGAATCAATTGAAGGGCAGTTTTCAGATTCAAAAGTGATAGTTGCTAAAACATTAGCATTAAGGAGTGCATTTCTACCAATGGTATGAACTCGTGGTCCAAAAATAAGCTCAGTAAGTATGCTTGAGCCAGAGCTAACCCACATACAATAATCATCTATAATTTCGGTGTCTAGATAGATGCTTTTAAGAGATCTCAAGTCATAGAGAGCATGTTTTCCGATACGTTTAACTGTTGATGGAATATTTATTTCTTCCAAAGCGTAACAAGAGTAGAATACTTGATCGCCTATTTCTTCGAGACCCTCAGGTAAAACTACTTTTTTGAGTGCTTCACAATAACCAAACATTCCCGAATTCATAGCCCCAGAACCCGAAAGCTTAGTTACTCCAGCAGGAATCTCTATTTCTTCGAGTGCAGAACACTTTTTAAATAGATTTGATCCCATCACCTTCAATTGAACAGGTAACTGAATCTGTTTTAGTGAGCTACAGTTATTAAAAGTATAATCTTGCAATGCTTCTAGACCAGAAGGAAGAGTGATATCTATCAAAGAAGTACAATTATAAAAAGCTTGTTTACCTAGTTCGGTAACAGATTCTGGCAACTTGATTTGAACCAATGAAGTACAATAATTAAATGCTGATCGATCAATAGATTCAACCCCTTCTGGAATCGTAATATCAGTTAGGTTGCTACAATGATCAAAGGCACTCACTCCAATTTTAGTAGTTGTATTAGGAAGGATAATCGATTTCAATTGAGCATTATTAGCATAATACTTATCAAAACTATCCGATTCATTAATCGCTTCAGATAAATCTAAAGACGCATCTTTTGCCATAGCTTCAGCAATAGCAGCATGAATCTTTGGAGTTATTCTACCCGCAAACTCTGTCTTTACTGCTAATGAGGTAAACTGTTGAGGCAGTTCTTCACTCCATTCTCCACCATCCGCTTTATAGCGAACAATTTTGGTTAAGTCGGTAATAGAAATCTCTTTTGCTATCTGGTAGGTTTTTCCAGCTTCAAGATTCATTCCCTCTTTAGTTTCATTTGCTGTCTTACCATCTGCAAAAGTATAGGTGATTTTCACCGATTGCTCTGTAA
>JASLCM010000007.1 GCA_030151845.1 Bacteroides sp. | reverse complement strand
CCTATCTTTTTATTGGATTGTTTACTCTAGGATCGGTAGGTTTTCTATACTCCATAGATCATGTGTTTAATAAGGTATTAGAACCTCATCAGCAGGTTCGTATCAAAGTTCTACTAGGGATGGAGGAGGATTTGGCTGGGGCTGGTTATAACGTAAATCAATCGAAAATAGCCATTGGCTCCGGTGGGTTAACTGGGAAAGGTTTCCTCAATGGAACACAAACTAAACTTAAGTATGTACCCGAACAAGATACAGACTTCATTTTCTGTACCGTTGGAGAAGAGCATGGATTTGTTGGGGCTGTTGTAGTTTTGCTACTTTTTCTCTTTCTTATTTTGCGACTAATCACTTTAGCAGAGAGACAGCTAACCACGTTTAGCAGAGTTTTTGGTTATTCTGTGGTCAGCATATTTCTTTTTCACCTTTTTATAAATATAGGAATGGTGCTTGGGTTAACCCCAGTTATTGGAATACCATTGCCTTTTTTTAGTTATGGAGGGTCCTCTCTTTGGGGATTTACTTTACTTTTGTTTATCTTTTTACGCCTAGATGCAGGAAGAGGTAGAGCTCTTTAATCTCTTGTATCCTCCAATTTTAGCCCAATATTTAGAAGACCTTTAAGAGAGAGAGTATCTGGCTTATTAGGAATAATAAAGAACTGAATACTGTCTTTCGGATTGTATCTGCTTGCTAGTACCTTGGGGGTAGAACTTACCTGATAGATGGGCCCAGCTCCCTCTCCATTCCACTTCCCACTCGGAGAGGCTAGCCAAAGTGTAAGTGTATCTTTATGAATAATAGAGTCTTTTTTCCCTTGTAAAATGAAAAGGTGTAGCTCTCTAAACGGATACGACACATTGTGTTGACAGGTAACTATGTACCTGTTGGGGAGAGTAGCACCTTTGGGAAAGTTGATGAATGGAGAGTAAATAAGTGTATCACTCTTACTCCAGCCTAAGGGATTTACAGCTTGAGAAGAGTGATAAGGTATTTCTTGTTTACAGCTACTTGGTAAAAAAAGAAAGAGAATAGAGATAAAATTAATTAGTAGGCTTTTCGCTCTTTTTATTGTCATTATTCCTTTTATTTCTCGGTCTAGACCGACGCTTGTTGCTTCTTCTTTCTCGATTATCTTTATTAGTCTCCTTATTTTTATTGTTTTTAGGTTGGCTGTTTTTATTGTTGTTTTCTTTGTTGTTGTTTGGCCTATTTCTTCTGCTTTTCCGTCTTCTAGAGCTGTTTTTTGATTTTTTATTACCCTCCTCTTTATTATCAAAGCGGGTTAAACTCTCTTGTGTAAGTAAATCATTGCTTTTCTTCAACTGCATTTGATGAAATTCTTCAATCAGTCCTTCGGGTTTTTCTCCTCTTTTATTCATGCGAATAATATCAAAAGCCCGTTTACTCTTAATAGTTAGTAGGTTGCTAGGGAAATCCTTGTCGGTCGAGTAGGTTATTTCATTGTTTAATATATCTGCCTTGAAGAAATAATATGAGCCAACCTCTGTCTCCAAAACAACTTCTCTCGAAGGGATTTTTTTTCGAGCTTCAACATAACTATCTACCTCATAGTTTAGGCAACACTTTAGCTTTGCACATTGTCCTGCTAACTTTTGTGGGTTCAAAGAGATATCTTGAATACGAGCAGCACTGGTAGATACAGAAACAAAGCTTGTCATCCAAGTAGCACAACAAAGCTCTCTTCCACAAGGACCAATACCACCGATTCGTCCAGCCTCTTGTCTTGCTCCAATTTGCCGCATTTCAATTCGTACACGGAAAGCATCTGCTAGAACTTTTATAAGTTGTCTAAAGTCTACCCTTTCGTCGGCTATGTAGTAAAAAATAGCTTTGTTGCCATCGCCCTGATATTCAACATCACCAATTTTCATGCTCAAGTTTAGATTCTCTGCAATTTCACGAGCACGAATCATGGTAGCATGCTCTCTTGATTTTGCCTCTTCGTACTTTTCTATATCTACAGGCTTAGCAATTCGATAAATCCGCTTAATTTCAGTGTTAGGCTTTCCATTAGCCTTTCTCATCTGTAAAGGGACTAAACGTCCCGTAAGAGTAACAGTTCCAATGTCATGGCCAGGTGAAGCTTCTACAGCAACGAGGTCACCCTTTTCTAGAGGAATCTTGTTGCTGTTTTTATAGAATCCCTTTCTTGTATTTTTAAACTGGACCTCTACCATGTCACATTCGTCTGCATTTCCAGGAACATCCGCAAGCCAATCGTATGTATTTAATTTATTATTGTGTTTGGCACAGCCTTTACATGAAAGTCTGCCACTGCCATTATGTAATTTAAAATCCATTCTTTATATGAGTTTAGTTTTGCAAAAGTGTGGTTACTACTGTCTCAACAGTACAATCATTTTTAATGAAAAGTCAAAAAAAACCATCTTTGCGTTAACGTTTTGTTCTATATGTCTCTCTGCTTCGCTTAACTCTCTTGAGATAGAGGTAACATTTCTTTCATTTATAAAAGGAGAAAAGTTGGACGCAAACCCCTGTTCCATTTGAGTCAAATAGTTTAATTCAGGTTGGTTGAAGTTGAAAATAAAGCTCTCTCTAACCATCCTTTGCGAAAATTGAAGAAAACTCTTTTGTTTTTCTCTCCCCCAGCTGGCCACCTCTTCACTCCATTTTTTTATCTCTTTTACGCTTCTAAGATAAGCTAGACGCATTAATTTCACAAAGAGCTTAAAGAATTCTTCAGATTCGTGCTCTATTTTAAGCATTTCTAAAGCGAAACTTAAATTTCCACCAGCCTGCTGAACAATTTTGCTACTTTGCTCGGCATCTACTTTATGGACCTCTATAAGGTTTTGTAAAAGATCAGCCTCTAAGATCGGTGGAATAAAGAGTTGTTGCGTCCTGCTCAAGACTGTAGGTAGCATATGTTCTGTTTCCTCTGCAATTAATAGAAAGACAGTCTTAACAGGAGGTTCCTCAAAAAGCTTAAGTAGCTTATTTGCACAAGCTATATTCATTTTCTCAGGTAACCAAATAAGAACAACCTTATATCCTCCTTCACTTGCTTTTAATCCAAGTTTACGTATTAGTTCATCACTCTCCTTGCTGTAAATTTGAGGTTGCCCATTGCCTATGTTAAGTGCTCTAATCCAAGAATCAAACGAGAGATAAGGGTTTGCAGTAACAAATTCTCTCCAAAGGGGAAGAACATCATCACAAAGTTCACATTTGGGCTTAGACGATTTTAAAATAGGAAAAACAAAATGCAGGTCAGGATGTACTAGCTTTTTATATTTAACACAGGATGGGCAAACACCACATGAGTCCAAGTTAGATGGGTTGGTGCAGTTTAGGTATTGTGCATAAGCCAAGGCGATTGGGAACCCTCCATGTCCCATAGGACCAACGAAGAGTTGAGCATGTGGAATTCTACCTGCTCGAATATCTTTTATCAATCTATTCTTAAGTTCTTCTTGTCCTACAATATCTTTAAAAAACATCTTGTTGCCTTTCTTATTGGTTATTCTTTTCCCATCTATTGCAAAATACTGAATCTTGATTCGATAAAATAATAAGATGAGATGGAGAAAAGAAGCAGAAACTACTTTAAAACCGATTATTCTTTATACAAAAATACAAAAAAGCAAGATAGGTTCTTTTATAATTTAGAATTAAAATGACTTTCTCAATCAACAATTGCTATTCCCATCTTCTTCATTAAAAAGCAGGCATTCATATTTTTTGCAACACCCGACTCTATTTTATAGGAGAAAGAGAGGGAGTCACCCTCAATATCTGCTTCGAAACAGAAGTTTTTAATATGATTAGGAAACTGCTTCTCCAGATCTCCCAAAATGAGGTCATGAGTCGCAATGATTCCATTCGCTTTTAGACGTATAAACTGCTTCATTAAGGCCAAAGAACCTTTTTGCTTATCTATCGAGTTTGTACCTTTTAAAATTTCATCTAAAATGATAAAAAGTTTATCCCCAGCCTCTAATTTCAGAATAATACGTTGTAGTTTTTTTAGTTCTGCAAAGAAATAAGACTCATTAGCAACGAGTGAGTCTGTTGTACGAAGACTGGTCATTAAGTGCTGTGGAGTAATGGTTAGCTCTTTGGCATAGACTGGTGCTCCTATACACGCTAGCAGATAGTTTATTCCAACTGTCCTTAGATAGGTACTTTTTCCAGCCATATTAGCACCAGTTACAATTGCAAAATAAGGAGAACTGGGAAGGGTTAAATCGTTGCAAACACATTGCTCATGAGCAATAAGGGGATGTCCCATCGCAACTCCCTTGCAGAGAAAAGGCTCTTCTTGTATGATGGGGAAAGTGAAGTTAGGATTATTATAGGAGTAGGTGGCCAGAGAGGAGAGAGCCTCTATCTCTCCAAGGGTAAGTAGCCACTCTTTAATTGAATTTCCATTGTTTTTTTTCCATTGCTCAATTCGAAGAGCATAGTAGAGATTTCCTAAAAAAAGACCATTCATGAGGAGTGCGACAAAGAGATTCTCATTTTGCTCTAGAATATCCATTAATTTGGATAGCCGATTAATCTGAGTAGAAGCCTTTTCCTTAAGCAACGTCTCTTTTTTCCGAGTCAGTAGTTTTGAACTGCTGTTTATCCCCTCTATCAGTCGAAGTTGTTTACTATAGGCCTGCATTTGCTTCACCTCTTTCCCATAAGAATCTTTTAACAATGCGATCTGTTTAGAAAAGCCAAAACTAACAATGAGTATAGTTATATATATCGTTCCTGCTAAATTGGGACTAATAATTGAGAACCAAGCCAGTACAAAAGAGATTGTATTTATTAAAAAAGCCATTTTGGGCAGAAATTTAAGCTTCTCAGGAAAAAAAGGTGAACTATTGTTCCAGTTGAGTATAGACTTTTTGGATGACTCCTTCTCAAAATCTGCCATTTTACCATAAATATAGAGTTCCTCTCTAAATGTGTTTAGCCTAGAAAGCTCCTTAACTGCCTCCTGCCTGTCGATAATTTCACTTTTACTGGTTAAGTGGTTGTTTAGCCAATGAATTAATGTTTCTCTACCACTCGGTGTGGTTGTTCTGTTGAGAAGTTGGAAAAGAGATTGGTTGCCAAAAACATCCAAGTCATAAGTGTAGTCGTGTGTTGGGTCAATAGCATCAGTGGCTTTGTCAAAGGCGCTAAGATTTAATTGCATAGACTCTATTTCATTGGCGTACTTTTTGATTTTATGAGAAAGGTAGTTCGCTTTTTTAAAATGCCTTGCATGTATTTTAACCAACATCCAGAAGCACCCTAAAAAGAGAAGAAATCCAGCAAAAAGCGAGGTTACTGTCTCTTTTCTATAGTAAAAGAGCAAAGAAAAGAAGAGCATAAAGAGTAGTACACGGACGAGACTAATCAACCAAATTCTTTTATTCTCTTTCTTTAGTAAGAGCTCATTTTTCTCTTTATTCTTGAGGTAATTCTGAAATATGTGTTTTCTTGAATTTTTCATTACAATAAGATTTTTAGCAAATGTAAGCTAAGTAAATTTAAGCAAAAAGAAAGTAGGTCGATAAATAATAAGCTATTTCACGCTGTGCAATTTGTAGAGCTTACTTCTTCTATTATCAATGAACTAACTCCTTATTTTTTGTATTGAAACTTTCTGTTTCCTTTTGAAAACTAAACTTTACTGTTAAGTGTTCTTTATCGGTACACATAAATGTATAAAATAAGTAAAATATATCGCTTTATGGAGAAAACTATTTTAATTGAAATAGTTTTCTATCTATCTTTGTTCCCAATGTTGTTGAATTTTGATACAAAAGATGAATCATAAAGATGGATTAAAGAAAAAGGTGATAAGAGCAGCTTCGAAAGCTTTTATCCAACGAGGAATAAAGGGAGTACGAATGGATGATATTGCAAGCTCCATCGCTATGTCCAAAAGAACAATTTATGAATTGTTTAAAGATAAAGAGTCCCTCTTGGTTGAATGTATAATCGAAGATCAGAGGAGGATGGATATTTATATGCATCGTGTAGTGCAGCAAACAGACAATGTGATAGAGATTATCTTATTGGCTTTTAAGCGAAGAATGAAACAGTTGCTCAAAGTAAATAAACTCTTTTTTGAAGATTTACGCAAATATCCAAAGGTGTATCGAATGGTGAAAGATTACAACAAAGAGTATAGAGAAGAATCTATTCGATTTTTTAAGGCGGGAATTGAACAGGGGTTGTTGAGGAGCGATATCAATTTCGACATAATGGACCTTTTAATAAGAGAGCAGTTGGATGTATTAACCAATACAAACATCTATAGAGGGTACTCTTTTGCGGAAGTGTATGAAGCTATAATTTTTACATACATACGTGGAATATCAACACTAAAAGGGTTAACTCTTTTGGATGAGTTGATAGAACAGTATAAAGATGAGTCAAGTAGAAAAGAGATTAAATAAAAAAACAGAATGAAAATGATGGTTTATTTTAAGAAGATGATAACCAGCTTAGCACTAGTTGGTATGCTCTGCTTACCAACAGCATCACTTTTTGCACAAATGCAGGGAGAGGTTCTAAACCTGAACTTAGAACAAGCGCTGGATATAGCAGTGTCTAAAAATCCAACGATTCAAGTAGCTGGACAGGAAATCGAGCTTAAAAAAGCGCAGCGAAGAGAGGCTATAGGAGGATTAATTCCAGAGGTCTCTTTACAAGGTTCTTACTCAAGAGCTATTAAAAAGCAAAAAATGGCTATGGAGTTTGGTGGAGAGAGTACTACTATAGAGGTTGGACGTGATAACACCTATAATGGAGGCTTAGTTATTAATTTCCCTATATTTGCTCCAGCTCTCTATAAAAGTATTAATATGTCAAAAGCCGATCTTGAACTTGCTGTGGAGAAAGCTCGAGCTTCAGAGATTGACCTTATAAATGAGGTAACAAAGGCTTACTATCAGGTATTATTAACCCAAGATAGCTATGAGGTTTTGCTGAAAAGTTATAATCAAGCTAAAGCAAACTTCGATGTAGTTGAGGCTAAGTATAAGCAAGGGAGTGTTAGTGAGTACGATAAAATACGTGCAGAGGTGCAGGTTAGAAACATAAAACCATCGGTAGTCTCTGCTAAGAATGGTGTAAATCTTGCAAAATTACAACTTAAAGTTTTGATGGGAATCTCCTCAGAGTATGATGTAGCTATTACAGATAACTTAAGTCATTATGAAGCTACAATGTATGGTGAAATTCTAGATCGATCTGCTTTTGATCTCTCGAATAACAGTGATTTAATGCAGCTGGATCTAAATACAAAAATCTTGAGTGAAAATGTAAAGTTGCAGCGTACCAATTACCTACCTCAACTTTCTGCCTCTTTTAATTATACTTATCTGTCTATGAATGATGATTTTAGAATAGCGCACTATAGATGGTATCCTTCATCTTCTATTGCAGTAAATCTATCAATTCCTCTTTTTAAAGCGAGTAGTTATGCAAAAAGCAAACAAGCTAAGGTTCAGTTGCAGCAAATGGCATACACCAGAACCGATATTGAGCGGAAAGTAGATATGCAAGTTCAAAGCTACTTGGATAATATGAGTGCAAGCAGTGAGCAAGTGATGAGTAATAAAGAGGGGATTCTTCAAGCACAGAAAGGTAGAGATATAGCGCAGAAACGCTATGAGGTTGGAAAAGGTACTATCTTAGAGCTTAATGACTCTGAAGTAGCACTAACTGAAGCCAGTTTAACATACAATCAGTCAATTTACGACTACTTGATAGCAAAAGCAGAATTAGATAAGGTATTAGGAATAAATAAGTCAACAATAAAGAATAAATAAAAATGAAGAAGTTAGTAGGATGGACAATGCTCTTGAGCTTATTGTTTTTAGCCTCTTGTGGTAAAAAAGAAAATAAAGGAGAGGCTCTTGATAATCAAGAAACAAAGCCTGTAGTAAAACTAGCTAAGGTGGAAGCAAGGCCTGTACCACAACTTTTAGAGTATACTGCAACAGTAGAAGCAGAGGTTAAGAATAACATTGCTCCTGCAAGCCCAGTAAGAATTGACCGAATAGCTGTTGAGGTGGGTGACCGTGTATCGAAAGGCCAAAAACTTGTTCAAATGGATGGTGCTAATTTAAAGCAACTAAAGCTTCAGTTAGAAAACCAGCAGGTTGAATTTAAGCGGGTTGATGAACTCTATAAAATAGGTGGAGTCTCTAAGTCGGAGTGGGATGCTTCTAAGATGGCTCTAGATGTAAAAGAGAGCTCTTATCGCAACCTATTAGAGAACACAGCTTTGGTTAGTCCGATAAATGGAGTGGTTACCGCACGTAACTACGATAATGGAGACCTATATAATGGTTCAACTCCAATCTTAGTTGTGGAGCAGATAACACCTGTAAAACTGTTGATAAATGTATCGGAGCAGTATTTTACCCAACTGAAGGTAGGAATGGCTGTAGATATAAAATTAGATGTGTATAAGGAGGAGTCATTTCAAGGCAAAATCAGTTTAGTTTATCTAACAATAGACCCCATAACACGAACTTTTAATGTTGAAATTAAGATTCCTAATTTGGATCGTAAAGTAAGACCAGGGATGTTTGCCAGAGCTACTCTAGATTTAGGTGCAAAGGATAGGGTTGTTGTGCCCGATTTAGCCGTAGTGAAACAGGCTGGGTCAGGAGATCGCTTTATCTATGTGTATGAAGATGGTAAAGTGTTTTATCGCAAAATAGAACTAGGTAGGAGAATGGGAGAAGAAATAGAGCTTCTTTCTGGAGTGAAAGACCATGCACAAGTGGTGGTAGCCGGCCAATCTAGACTACTTGATGGCATAGAGGTTCAAGTAGAAAAATAGAGAGAAATAACAGAAACAAAACGAATTAGTTAGGAATTATGAGTTTATATGAAGGAGCAGTAAAGAGGCCAATTATGACATCGCTATGTTTTATAGCGGTGGTGATTTTTGGATTATTCTCTTTATCTAAACTGCCAGTTGACTTGTATCCAGATATAGATACAAATACGATTATGGTTATGACTGCTTATCCGGGGGCTAGTGCCTCGGATATAGAGAACAATGTAACTAGACCATTAGAAAATACATTAAACTCAGTTAGTAACTTAAAACACATTAGTTCTAAGTCTTCTGAGAATATGTCTGTAATAACCTTGGAGTTTGAATATGGGCACGATGTAGATGTGTTAACAAACGATGTGCGCGATAAGCTTGATATGATAACCTCCTATCTTCCAGACGACGCAGAAACACCTATAATCTTCAAGTTTAGTACAGATATGATCCCCATTGTGCTACTTTCAGTACAAGCAGAGGAGAGTCAAAGTGCTTTGTATAAAATATTGGACGATGGAGTAGCTAACCCATTGGCAAGAATTCCAGGGGTAGGTACAGTTTCAATAGCAGGTGCTCCCAAACGTGAGCTGCAAGTTTATTGCGATCCCAACAAGCTGGAAGCCTACAATCTAAGTGTTGAGGCCATCAGTGCTATAATAGGTTCTGAAAATAGAAACATCCCAGGGGGTAATTTTGATATTGGAAATGAAACCTACTCACTTCGAGTTGAAGGGGAATTTAAGGATGCGAATGAGCTTAATAACATTGTTGTTGCAACGCAAAATGGAGCCAATGTATACTTAAAAGATGTAGCAAGGGTTGTCGACTCGGTACAGGAGAGGGCTCAGGAGACATATAATAATGGCAAGCAGGGTGCAATGATTATTGTACAAAAACAGTCTGGAGCAAACTCGGTAGAGATCTCTAAACGTGTAATGGAGACCTTGCCAAAGCTTCAGAAAGGGCTTCCTGGTGATGTAAGGTTAGGAGTAATTGTTGATACCTCCGATAATATTCTAAACACTATTAATAGCTTATCGGAAACGGTAATTTATGCATTGATTTTTGTGGTTATTGTTGTGTTCTTCTTCCTTGGAAGATGGCGAGCTACTTTAATTATCTGTGTAACGATACCGCTCTCCTTGATAGCCTCATTCATTTATCTGGCAATATCTGGAAACACATTGAACATTATCTCTCTCTCATCACTATCCATCGCGATAGGTATGGTTGTGGATGATGCCATTGTGGTGTTAGAAAATGTTAC
>JASLCM010000255.1 GCA_030151845.1 Bacteroides sp. | reverse complement strand
TAATAAAGCTGCTCCACCCGTAATATGTCCTAAGTTTTTTATAAACCTCCTTAAGCTTAAATCTGTTGAACCCTCTTGTTGTTTCATCTCTCTTTTATTTTATGTATACAGTTTTACCTTTTATCATTGTTCGGCTAACATTATACTTAGAATCAAATAATATAATGTCTGCGATTTTCCCTTTCTCAATAGACCCTATTTTATGATCAAATCCCAACATTCTTGCAGGATTTAATGAGGCCATTTTAACAGCCTCAACCAGGTCAACTCCACCTAGTTCTACCATATTCTTAACTAGCCTATTGGAGGTAGCCACACTTCCCGCAAAAGCTGTTCGGTCCATTAATTTAGCAACACCATCTTCAACAAGAACTGGTTGCCCTTTCTCTAAACTACCAAGTTTGTAAATACCTTCGGGCATTCCTGCTCCACGCATAGCATCAGTAATTAAAGCTATTCGGCTCCTATCTTTAAACTTACAAACAAATTGAAGCAAACTCTTAGGCAAGTGAATTCCATCTGCAATAATTTCAACATCCATTTCATCAATAAGGTATGCAGACTCTAAGACTCCAGCATAGCGATATGCATTTCTTCTTGTAATTGAAGACATAGCTGAGTAAAGATGGGTAATTAAAGAGAACCCTTTATCAAAAGCAGTAACAGCCTCCTCATATGTCGCATTGGAATGTGCAATTGATACCACAATATCTCTCGTTATTAACTCTTCACACATCTCTAGCGCTCCAGAAAGCTCGGGTGCAATGCTCCATCTTAAAATACGGTTGGTACTTTGTAGGATCTTTCTATACTCGGTAGGATCTGGATTTTTTAAAAATGTTTTATCTTGTGCACCACACTGTTCAGGAGAGAAATAAGGTCCTTCAAGATGGAGACCTAACATCCGTGCTCCCTCTGTGTTTTTCCTTAAAGCTTGTTCGTAAATATCAAATAGAGCAAATAACTCATCAGTCGTACTTGTTAAGGTGGTAGGAACAATAGAAGTTGTCCCATATTGAGCATGAGTTTGGACAACGGTTAGGAATGCTTCAACAGTGCCATCCATAAAATCTGCTCCACCTCCACCATGTACATGCATATCTACAAAACCAGGAGCTATAAATTGTCCATTTACATCAAGAACCTCACTTTCAGCATCACAAGCTAGCTCTAACCCATAATCGACAATTAGTCCATTGGCTATTTTAAGAGAAGCATTGTTTAATATCCGGTCAGGTAATATCAACTTACCATTCTTTAAAATGATATTTTTTTCACCACCCATGTTATATAGTATTAGATTAATCTAACAAATGTAAAAATATAAAAGACATAGCACCAACCTTTTCACGAAGTATTACACCCTTTTTACGTCATTATCCTCAATCTTGTGTATTTTCCTAAACTCTGATGGTGACATTCCCTTTAACTTTACAAATACTCTTGAAATATTTTTATAGTCATCAAAACCTGAAAGGGATGCAGCATTAGAAAGAGTTATATCGGATGTTAACATCAAATGAATAAAATGATCTACACGTACAAATTGAATATATTGATACACAGGCATTCCTGTTTCTGATTTAAATCTCTTCTCTAGAACACGACGTGAGAATGGAACTATTTCCACTATATCATCAACAGATAGAGGCTCCATGAAGTGCTCTTTTATGTAGTTAAGAACAAGATTGATGTATTTATCTGTTGTCGCAAAACTGTCAGTAGACTTTCTTGTCACTACACGAGTTGGACGAACAACAATATCAACAGGTTTAACAGGATCTCCTTTTCTAATCACTTCATCTATTAATCTTCCAGCCTCATACCCTCCTCTACGTACATCTAACTCAATAGAGGATAATAAAGGATCTGAAATATGGCATAAGAGGTTATCGTTATCTACACCTAGCAAGGCAATATCACGAGGAATTCCAATGTTATGCATCTTACATATTTCCGTGATTTGCAAAGCGAAAAAATCATCACAAGCAAAAAGAGCAATAGGTTTAGGTAAAGTATTTAGCCACTCTACCACCTTCATATCATCGATATGCCACTTTCCTTTTTCACCTATAGTAAGGTCTTTTTCGTTAAAGAAATCGACCTTGTATCCCGCACGTTCTACCCCTGCACGAAATCCATATCCTCTTTCTCTCATCCATACAGCATCGGTAAATCCATAATAAGCAAAGTTTTTATATCCTCGTCGAATAAAGTATTCTGCAGCCATAACCCCTGTTCCAAAATAGTCTCCTGTAATGTTGGATACATTTACATTTCTAGAGGTGTAATTCTGTACTAGAATTGGAATATTAAGTTCATTTAACGAGTTTATATCAACATCATTCAATTGAGCAATGATAGCATCGGCTTTCCACTCTTTCGCCCATTTGACTACTCCTTTATCTCCATACCTATCTCGATAATATAAGGGCATTCTGTAGAAAATCCATGGTCCATGCTTCTTAGCATAGTCTACGACTCCCTTTAATAGATTACGACTATACCCACTCGAAAAATCTGTAAGCAGCAATACTTTTAACATGACACATAGTATTAGTATATATAATGTAAACTTAATGTTTTTTATTAAATAATCGCTATAAAATTAAAAAAGCAGCTAATATTAGCTGCTTTTTAAGAATATAAAAGTATTAAAACTACTCCTCTAAACAATCAAACTCAATACATAAAAGACCACCATTTGTACCCAAAGTGTACATCTGTAAGAGCTCTTTATCCGAAGAAACACCGAACTTAACATCCGTTAAACCTAACGTATTTTTAGGGCATGGATATTCATCAGACTCAAATACAACTAAAGCATCTCCTTTCTCAATATCCGAAGGGTCTTTTATAGCCAATAACTTTACATTAAAAGATTCATCATTTTTTACAGAACCAATAGCCACATAGTAAACTTCATTAAAGGTTATCGTTGCTATACTAGTTATAGCTACTCCTTTAGAAGGATCTAGACTACTATTGCTCAAAGGATAAGAGTATGTTTTATCATTTTTAAAGTCGAAAAAAGAAAAGCCTGGAAGTGGACCTGTACAAACAGCAAATATTCCATCATCTATATTGTTCGTATAGGGCGTAATCATTGCTGAGTAATTCCATTTAATCCTATTTTCATCTAACGAAACCTCTTTGGGCTGCAAAGAAATAAGTTCTCCATTCTTAATCTCCCAGTAAATAAATCGAGATGACATCTCAACTGGTGAAATAATCAATGCATCTTTTTCTAAATCACCTTTAATCTCTATTTTCCTTCCGTTTGGATACGTATGTTTAGAGTGGATATATAGCTCAGGAGCCTCATGGTTTTCAACTTTATAAATAAACTGATCGGCAGGAGAAGCACCTCTTCTTAAATTTGTAATTAAGATCGCTCCTCGATTATCTCCAGTTATAGAAAAATTACCCAAAGAACTTTTAAAGGCCAACTCAACCTCATCTACATACTCTCCATTGAAACGATTAAGGTATTTTAAATTTTCATCTCTGGAGTTGACATAAATATACTTTTCATCTAAAGCTAAAGAGTTTGTAAACGAGTTTTCCTGACTTAACCCCAATTCTTCTAAAGTCCTATACCAAAGAACTTTTCCACTCCCAGGACGTATACCACCTATTACTTCAAATTTCAGATAGATTGTAGATTTATCACTTACAACAGGAACATTATCTGAAAATACAGATAGTGGTAAAATATAATCAACCTTTCCGACTCCTTGCAACCCTTCTATTTTTTTTATATCAACCTCTATATTATAAAAACCCTTTTCTTCTTTTTTAAGTGTTACCACCTTATTAAGAATAGTATAGGTATCTGAAGGTAATAGCTTATAATCTGCTTTATTCTCACTATTAAACTCATTAAGAGCCTTTTCATTAACCTCCAAATGAATATCTGCTCTATTCTCCTGAAGGCCACTTTTATAAACGGGAAGTTGATAGGCTAATTTTTCTTGCTGACGAAATAAGTTTACAGTTATTTCTCCCGAGTTTACTAAATAAACTTGCTCTATTGTGAGATTCTCTTTAAGAGTATTATCACAGGCTGAAAATAAGAGCACAGCCAATAATAAATTATATAAATTCTTCATAATACGATTCATATTTTTCTACCACCAAGGATTTTGAACCATTGATTTGTTTCTATCAATTTCACTTTCAGGAATAGGAAATAAATAATAGGATTTCTCAAACACTCGCGTTTCAAAAGGAACTCGAGTATAAAAATCTGTGAATTCAAAAGAGTTAGTTGAGGAGTTTCCTGCATTTATAGCCATTCCCCACATTCGGCCTCCATCACCATATTTTCTTGTATCAACAGTTCCTTCTGTATCTGGTGTATGTGCAAGCCACCTTCTTCTTGTCGTTAAATATCTATCTCCCTCAAAACAGAGTTCTATTTGTCTCTCTCTTAATATCATCTCTCTCTGTTGCTCTTTATCTCCAATAATAGTAGGAGTTGCAATAAATGCACTTGGCACACCTGCCCTTTCACGAATCAGATCCCAATATTTACGAATATCTGAGTGCTTTGGATCATATTCATTCAAAGCTTCAATGTAGTTTAATAGAATCTCAGCATACCTTATATAAATATCTCCATACTGTTCTGGGTAAACTCGATCTCTCATATCTGCTTTAAAGTCCACTCCCTTTAATGCTAAATAACCCGTTTGTGAATAGAAAGTATACGAACCAGACTGCCTAGACTTCCCTCCATAATAGAGCTCTACCCTGCCATAACCATTCTCTTGTCCTGGAGAACTATAAAAGTCTCTTTTCACTTGATCTGTAGGAAGCTGAGGTATTACTCTCTTATTATAAAGTATAGATGCATAAAATCGAGGCTCCCTATTTGCATACATATTCCATTCTCCAGGCCAATGACCATAGGAAACATACTCCCGAATATCTGATATCATCTTAGTTCGTTCAGAGTTTAAATCACGATTGTTAGGATTCCAGTTTCCTCCACCTGTTTTAGCAAACCCACTTTCTATGTATCCCGACTCGGGATCCTCTATTGGTTTTCCATTTTCCATTAAAAAGGCATCAACCACTCTTTGAGTAGGACCTACCCCTCCTAAATTATTTGGACCCGGTGAAGTATGAATCATCCAACTAGTATGCATGGTTTGATTTGTTCTTCCAAAAATAACTTCACAGTTCCAGTTCTTTAAATTGGCATATGCATAAGACTTATAGGGATTGAAAATATCTCCTTCTCCATTTTCATGGTTTTTATACAACTTTAAACCTGCATCTGGATTATTTTCGGCCATGTCTATCAGCTTCTTACTAGCTTCAGCAGCAAGCCTCCATTTATTCTCCTCATAGTTGGTATTCGCTAAACTGGTTCCATCCAAATTTTTAAATGTTGAGTACTCTTTGTTACCATTCCATTGTGGACTAGCGGCCAATAAAAGTACCTGAGACTTTACAGCTTGACAAACTAGCTTATTCGGTCTACCTAAGTTTGACGTTTCATCGCGCCAATGCAAGGGCAGCTCTTCGGCAGACTCATCCATTAAGTCGCATATATAAGAGACACACTCATCAAAGGGTAACCTGGAAAATTTATTCCAATCTGTATCTTCTGGATAAACCTGATCTATAAGAACAAAAGGACCATACTGCTTTAAAAGTAACCAGTAGTAATATCCTCGTAAGAATTTAACCTCTGCTCGATACTGGCTTTGAAGTTCCACACTCAGTTCGTAACAGCGATGAACATTACTTTCAAAAATCAAAGACGATTTGATTGCCCGGTAATAGAGGTTAAATTTATTATAAAAGTTTGTACTAGGAGACCAGTTCCCTAAATTTATAGCATAAGTGGGGTGTACACTCCATGTTAGGTCAATTTCATCAGAACAACCCAACCAGGGATCTCCTCGATGAAAATCATTTAAAGGCAGAGCTGCATATACATTAGCTAAATAACCTTCAGTCTCTTTTCGAGAAGTCCAAACCATCTCTTCAGTCTTCATGTCATCAGGCTGCTTATCCAGATAATCTGCACACCCCCAAGTAGACAGTAATAAAAAAACAACGATATATCTAAGTGAATTTTTCATAGTCTTATCTTTAAAAAGTTGCACGTAAACCAAAATTAATCTTTCTAGGATTTGGGTAGTTACTACCATTAGAGGTGCCTGTTTCAGGATCCCATAACTTCCATTTCGAAAATAGAGCTAAATTACTTCCTATGGTATAAACACGCAATGCCTTTAAGCCTAAAGGCGCAATTAGTTTTTTATCGAAGGTGTAACCTATTTCAACATCAGATAAGCGCAAAAAGCTTCCATCGTATATATTTCTAGAAGATGCAGTCCAGTTGTTAGTTGATCTCCCATTTGATATTCTTGGATAAAATGCATCTTGTCTTGGATTATCTTCAGTCCATCTATCTAACGCTTTTTTAAATAGGTTGTGTTTTCCCACCCCCTCGATAAAAGGAACAAAGGTTGATCCGCCTAGACTGTATGAAACATTCCCTTGTCCTCTAAAAAAGATTCCTAAATCAAATCTTTTATACTCAAGTTGAGCACCAAACCCATAAATAATCTCAGGAATAGATGAATAACCTATTGCTGTTTCATCTTCATGATCAATTACTCCATCCCCATTAATATCTAAATACTTTACATCTCCTGGACGAACAACACCTAACTTTTGCTCTGGACTAGTGTCAATATCTTGTTGATCTTCAAACAGGCCTATAGCTATTAAACCAAAATGTTGTCCAAATCTATGCCCAGTACGCATTCGATAATTCCATTTTCGAAAAGGCTCATCCATCTCTTTTATTTTATTTCTAGTAAAAGCATAGTTCCCATAGATCCGATAACCAAAATCACCATAGCTTCCATTAAATTCTATAGTCGACTCTATTCCTTGATTAACCATTTCACCCATATTGGCAAAAGGCTTTGAGTTTAATCCCGCAATTCCAGGCAAGGAGTTTCTCTGAACTAAGATATCTTTACGTCGCTCATGGAAATAATCCATATCTATAGAAAGCCTATTATTAAACATCTTCAACTCAAACCCAATATTCTTTTTCAACCCTTTTTCCCAGGTTAAATTCTTTACTCCTTCACGATCTTCACCAACTCCACCCTTTGTGGCAGTTGTTAACCCCCAGTTAAATTCACCGAGTCCACTACCATAAGTAGATAAGTAACCAAAACGCTGTCCTCCAGGTAATGCTTCGGCTCCTACAAGACCAATAGAACCTCTTATCTTTAAGAAATCGATTTGCTTAATTTTCCAAAAACTCTCATTAGAGATCAGGTAGCCTACAGCACCTGCAGGGAAAAGGCCAAAGCGCTTTCCTTTGGGAAAGTTCTCTGAACCATTATACCCTAAATTAAACTCAGCAAAATAACGGTCTGCATAAGAGTAAGTTGTCCGAGCTGCAACACCCTGTTTTTTATAAGGCAAAGAGAGGATGGCCGACCCTGCTGCTCCATTTATATAATTTCGCTGATAATACATCAACATTGCTCCAACCCTGTGTTGATCTTTAAAAACCTGATCATAAAGTAATTGTCCCTTCAGTTCCTTTGCTCTATCACTCATTAAATCTTTCGAGTAAAGAAGAAAATCGATTCCTTTATCTACTTCATTTACAATATACTCCCCTGTATCCTCATCAAAACCACTAATATTATAGGTCGATGAGTGTTTTCTTCTTTTAATTTGAGTACTATTATTGGAGTCGAAAGAGAATGCACCAACAAACTTTAATCCGTCTAACAAGAAGTCTAAATTCTGATTTATTTTCAGCTGAGACATAATTTGTGAGCGATAAAATGTACCATAACCAGATCCCAGCAATCTTTCAGCAGGGTTGCTCTCTCCAACCTGAGCTGGAGCCCCCCAACCATATACATAATTCCCCTCATTATCCTTCATGTATGGAACTTTTACAGGGTTTGATATAGGAGTTGCTATATTCGTGTGATAAAAAATTTCTTGAGCTGGCGTTCTTCCTCCCAAACCACCAACCCCAGGAGTATGTGTATCTATTAAGTTTGCTCCTATCTCTAAGTTTACTATCGTTTTCTTTGTAAGCGTTATCTCTATGTTCGACCTAAAATTATACCTCTTTAATGAAATGTTCGATTTATAATCATTACTTGAACTATTCTTAAAATTTCCATTATCTTCTAAATAGCCTACATTAATAAAATAACGGGCCACATTACCTCCTCCTCGTATATTTATAGAAGCATTCATGTTGTCTGAAGTCTTCTTAAAAATTTCATCAAACCAGTTCACATTTGGATGTAGATAAGGACTATCTCTTTTCTCTAAATGCTCAATATACTCTTTAGAGTAGTTCTCTGAGCCAAAGGCCTCATTATAAAGTCTGGCATAATTAGCCCCATCTAAGTAATCGGGCAAATCTGGTAAGTCAGTAACTCCATACTCCAGTTTTACCTCTACTGAAGCTTTCTGGGCAACTCCTTTTCTTGTTGTAACTAAAACCACACCGTTCGCCGCTCTTACACCATAAACAGCAGTAGCAGAAGCATCTTTAAGTACCGAAATTGATTCTATCTCATCAATTGAAAGATCAGACATGCTTCTTTCTACACCATCAACCAATATTAAAGGGGTCTTATTTGCACCAAAAGTAGAAATTCCTCGAATCCAAAAGTTAGCATCATCTTGGCCTGGCTCTCCAGTTCGTTGCACCACAACTGCACCTGCTATCCTTCCCGACAGAGCTGAAGTTAATGACCGTTGAGGAGCCTTTATGTTATTAACAGGAACTGCAGATATAGAACCCACTACACTTGCTTTTCTCTGTGTTCCCATTCCAACAACCACTGCTTCATCTAACTCATTTACAGACTCTCTTAATACAATATCTATAACCTCTTTGTTTTTAATAGGAACTTCTTCAGTATAATAACCAATAAAAGAAAAAACTAACTGTTGACCCGAGCTCGCATCTATTATATAATAACCTGTTATATCAGAAACCACCCCCATATCTTTTCCTTTAATACGGACATTCACTCCAGGTATAGGTTCACCAGTTTCATCTAGTATACGCCCACGAATTTTCTTATCGATTCCCTTCTGTTTTATCTCATTGGGCTTATAAATAGTTATATGGTTCCCATTCACCTTATATGCAAGACCTTGTTTCTTTAAAACAGTAGTCAATACCTCGTCAATTGATCCTTTTGAAACATTAACGGCTACAACCTCTTGATCGTTAACTTCATCATTGCTATACCAAAACTTAAGGTTACTTTGAGCTTTGATCTTGTCTAAAACCTCACTAAGTGATACTCCATTACACTGCAATGATATCTCCACCTTATTTCTACTCATTGCATTTGCCGAGAAGAAAATTAAGCCTATAAAAATTAATACTACCCTTACCCTATGCCACTTTCGCAAGGCATTACTCCTGAACCTACTTAAAATAGGTTGTTTTTTTGTCTTCATACATTTTCATTTAAGGTTAACATGTTTTATTTATAAGAGAACAACAGAATACGGTCGCCACTTACCGTATACTCAATAGTTGAATTAAATGTTATTAGCTTCATTATACTTTCCACAGAATCCTCTCTTGATATTTCCCCCGAAAACAGGAGCTGCTTTATTGATTCTGACTCTATTTCTATTTGCTTGTTGTAGAAGACAGAAAGAGTTTTAACTAACTTGTACAGCGGTTCATTCTTAAATGATAAGTTATTTTCTTTCCAGACAAATGCACTCTTCATATCTATCTCATCCAATAGGACAGTTTCCTTTTCTTTGTTAAAAAGAAGCATTTTTCCAGGTTGTAGCTGTACCTCCTCTCCACTCCTTTTAGAGCGAACATCAACCCTTCCAGACTCTAACATGACTTTCACTTCTTCCCTACTCTCACTTACGCTAAAAGAAGTCCCTTTTACCTGTATATCCATTTGCTCCATATCTATCAAAAAAGGATGTTTCTCACATCTTTTTACATCTAAATACAACTGCCCCTTGAAGGATATTCTTCTATTAGTTAATGAGTAGTCTTTAGGGTACGATACCTCTGAATTTATATCGAGAAGAATCTTTGTTCCATCACTTAACATCAAGTTTACAATTGAATCGGTCTCATTTCTAAATGAAATCAACTCTTGATGAGTAAACCTATTTGTAAAAGGAAGAATAAAAACAAACCCAATAAATATTGAGGCTACACCGTAGACTAAAAATCGCTTAAAAGATTTTTTTTGCTCAAGTAGATGTATTCGTTCATCAAGCCTATTTTTAATTTGAAGTTTTCTCTCAGCAGCTAACTCCTCTACTGAAATATCATCCTTATTTAATTTTTTCATATTGTGCGTTCTATTATAAAGAGTTATTATTGAAGAAAAACAACTAGTTAAAAAAAACTAAAAACACTTTTTCTAATCTTTTTTAAAGCAGTATTGAGGTGTGTACGAACAGTGTTTTCATGCAGTTCTAACAAATCAGCAATTTTACGTACAGAAAAACCATACTCCCTAGAGAGTAGAAATATTTCTCGGCATCTAGGGGGTAAGAGCTTGAGTTTTCCTCTTATTTTTGAAAGAGTTTCAGAAGTAATTAAAATTTGATCGGGAGTGGGAGAATCTGTTATAGCATAATCAGATTGAATTGATTCTAGACTAACAGTTCTATACTTTAATTGTTGTTTATGACGTTTGAGAGCTTCATTCTTAGCTAAAACAAATAAATAGGAATCTATGTCTTTGATTGATAGTAGCTTTTTTCTATGCTCCCATATTTTTAAGAAAACATCAATAACCACCTCTTCCGTCTCTTCTACATTTTTTAGTATAAAAAATGAAGATCGGAAAATAGTTAAGTAATATTTCTCATAGAATAAATCGAAATATCTCTTCTCTCCTCTTGCAACTCCGTGAAGAAGAGGGTCTTTAAGTAAAATGCGCTTCATTATGGTTTTCTTTATAATACCTTAATGAAGACACGAAGGGACCACAAGATAGAAATAATAAACTTAAAAAAGAAAAAAAGAAGTTCTTTCAATAAAAATAGACTATTTTTGCAAAACAGTTGGACAGTCTGTCGCTTGTTTCTAAAACAAGAGGAAAGTCCGAGCAACATAGAGCATCCTACTTTCTAACAGAAAGCTATTCGTGAGAGTAGAGTAATGTAGAAGAAAAGAACCGCCTTTTATAGGTAAGGGTGAGAAGGTGGGGTAAGAGCCCACCAGTTGTATGGTGACATACAAGCTGTACATCTTAGGAGTTGCAAGATCATGTATACCAACGTTTGAGGGCTGCTCGTCCGAGTTGGAGGGTAGATTGCTTGAACTATGTGGCAACACATAGTCTAGATAAATGACAGACACTTGCTTGCAAGTACAGAACTCGGCTTACCGTCCAACTGTTTTTTATTTGATTGAATTATGCGGAACCTGAAAAATAACATTTCCAAGTTTTGGACCTTTCTAACCATAGATATATGGAGAGTAACAGAAAATGAGGTTACAAGTAGAAAGTTTTCTCTATACAACGCAATAAAAACGATCTACCTCACTGTTATCCGCTTTACTACCGATAGAATTGCAGCAAAAGCCTCTGCCCTCACCTACAGTACACTTCTAGCCATAGTACCTATCTTAGCCATCATGTTTGCCATAGCTAGAGGTTTTGGCTTTGACAACCTCATTGAAAGTCAGTTCTATATAGGCTTTGGAGGGAAAAATGAGACCACAGAGACCATACTAACCTTTGTAAACTCCTATCTTACACAAGCGAAGGGGGGATATTTTATAGGTATTGGGTTGATTATGTTACTGTGGACTGTATTAAATCTTATCAATAGCATTGAAATTACTTTCAACCGAATCTGGCAAGTAAAAAAAGCTAGAACAATGTATAGAAAAATAACCGATTATTTTTCTATGTTCCTTCTCCTACCAATCCTCATTGTATTCTCTGGAGGTATCTCTATTTATATTGGAACGTTTTTCCAACAAATGGAAAACTATGCTCTATTAGCACCTCTATCTAAGTTTTTAATCCGACTTATTCCCTTTGTTATTACCTGGTTTATGTTTACAGCCTTGTATATCTTTATGCCTAACACAAAGGTTCGTTTCAAATACGCATTAATTGCTGGAATATCAGCGGGTAGTGTCTATCAGTTTTTTCAAATCCTATACATTAGTGGGCAGATATGGGTGTCAAAATATAATGCTATTTATGGTAGCTTTGCAGCTTTTCCACTTTTTTTACTCTGGCTACAAGCATCATGGACAATCTGCCTATTTGGGGCTCAACTCACCTATACATCACAAAACATAGATAACTTTAGCTTCGATAAGGACACAAGAAACGTAAGTAGAAGGTATCGCGACTTTATTGCCATATTAGTAATGTCTCTTATAACCAAAAGATTTGAGGAGAATAAAAAACCATTTACAGCTAAAGAGATTTCACTAAAGTATAGAATTCCTATCCGACTAATCAACCAAACGGTTTATCAATTACAGGAAATAAACCTTATTCATGAAGTTCTTCAAGATGAGAAAAGTGAAGAGATAGCCTATCAACCTTCCATAGCCATTGATCGGTTGTCAGTAGCACTACTGCTTGAGCGCCTCGACACCTATGGTTCAGAAGATTTTAAGATAGATATTGAAGAAACTTTTAGTTCTGAATGGCAGGTCTTATTAGAAGCAAGAGAACAATACTTTACTAGTGCAGGAAAAATATTAGTAAAAGACCTCTAATAAAGCTCTAAACCAAAAGTATCTTTTAACTCCATCACAGCCTTATTTTTTTCGGCCATTCGTTGAAACTTATCTACCCTACTATAAGCCCTAACCTCCTCAGACTCCTCCGTAACTCTTAACTTCATCGTTATATGACTATTCTGAAGTCTTCTTTGCAAATAGCCTTCAATAGAGTTTTTTAATCGTAAGAAATCTCTACGTACCAATTCATTATCAACAGCAACCTCAAAAGTTGTGGCATCTAACAATTCAGGAACTAACCCTCTCATTCGTGCTGCCATGGCCTTTTCCTCTATTGGTAATTTCCCTATATACTCATGCCATACATATGATAAATCCTCTATACTAAAAGCTTTATCCTGCGTAGAAGGTAAAGAGCTTGAAGCTACTACTTTTGTTGGTGATTTCTCTTTTTTATTCTGATTTGGGTTCGTTATAGATATTCCTAAATTAGCTATATTAACTTTAGGAATAGAATGACTTTGTTCCCTCTTCTTTATCTCCTCTTTAACCGTTTTCTTAGTAGACTCATTCCCTACCTTTATACTCTTTACTTCAACTTGTTCTTGTTGCTGCTTCTCACTACTAGAAATATTTGATAAAGCCTCTTTTTTAGGCTCATCTTGAATTTCCTCCTTTTTAACCGATTTCCTCTCTACGATAGGTGCCGTAGCCTGCTGAGTCGTTACTCTTCTTTTTTTATTCTCAGGATCAATAGGTTTTAACTTTACTCCGGTAGACTCAGTAGTACGAATTGGATTCTCTACTAACTGAGTGATCTGAATTAAGGCTAACTCAACAAGCAGTCTTTTATTCCGACTCCCCTTGTAGTTTAAGTCACAAGTATTAGCAAGAGTCATGGCCTCTATAAGAAAATTGGCATCACACTGTGCAGCCTGTTTTTTATAACGTTCTCTAATGCTTGCACCAACTTCCAACAACTGAAGCGTCTCTTTATCCTTACTAACAAGTAAATCTCGCAGATGAGCAGCTAAACCTGTAATAAAATGGGCACCTTCAAACCCCTTACTTAAAACCTCATTAAACAAAAGCAATGCACCTTTAATATCTCCTGCCAAAAAACAGGTGGTTAGGTGGAAGAAGTACTCATAATCAAGAATATTTAGATTGTCAATAACTGAGCTATAAGTAACATTTCCTTGGGTAAAACTTACTGCTTGATCAAAGATAGACAAAGCATCCCTCATACCTCCATCGGCTTTAAGAGCAATAACATGAAGTGCCTCCTCCTCCACAGAGACCCCTTCTTCTGCAGAGACACGGGTAAGATGTCCCACAATATCTTCAACAGCAATTCTATTAAAGTCATATATCTGACAACGGGAAAGAATTGTAGGAAGAATTTTATGTTTTTCTGTTGTAGCTAAAATAAATATAGCATGATGAGGAGGTTCCTCTAGTGTTTTTAAAAAAGCATTAAAAGCGGCAGTAGACAACATATGTACCTCATCTATGATATAAACTTTATACTTTCCTATCTGTGGGGGTATTCTTACCTGTTCCACTAGCGAACGAATATCATCGACTGAGTTATTAGAAGCCGCATCTAATTCATAAATATTATAAGAGCGTTGCTCATTGAAAGCTACACAAGACTCACACTCATTACATGCTTCCCCATCAACAGTTGGACTCAAACAGTTTATCGTTTTTGCAAAAATTCTTGCACAAGTTGTTTTACCAACTCCACGCGGGCCACAAAACAAATAAGCATGAGCTAGTTTATTTGATGCTATAGCATTTTTAAGAGTTGTAGTTAGTGCGGATTGACCAACAACTGTATCAAAAGTGCTTGGTCTATACTTTCGTGCAGAAACAATGTAATTATCCATATATAGTTGGGGATTTTTTAATCTTAGCTTAGGCAAATGTACACAAAAATAGCGTAAATATTAAATCTTATTTTGTAGTTTTATCATATAACTTATAGCTATCCTATTATTAAATTTTATCTTTGTATAGCTTAACAAAAAGCATATGAAAAATTTCATCTTCTTTAGTAAAAACATAATAAAGGTACTCTTCCAATATAAATATCTAGTAACACTAGTGATATTTATTGTTTATGTTGGCTTTATTGATGAGTATAGTGTCGTGAGAAGAATAGGTTTCTACAATAGAAAAACGAAACTACAAAATCAAATAGAGCGATATCAAAAAGAGTTTGATGAAAGTACCAAGATGCTTAATGAACTCAATGAGAACCCTCAAGCGATAGAACAAATTGCAAGAGAGAAATACCTCATGAAGAAACCAAATGAAGATGTATTCATCTTTGAAGATTAACCTAAATACATTATGACCAAAGTACTTCCAATTTTATATGCTGTAGGTGCTCTCCTTATACTTATTGGTGCAGTAGTCTACTTTACCGGATATGAACTTGCTCCTTACTTATATCTCGTAGGTGCAGTTATTTTTACAATAGCACAATTTAAAGAGCCCTATCATAAAACAAATTTTACAATCAAACGCTTACGTAGACAACAAATAATAGGATCGCTCTTTCTCATCCTTACAGGTATCTTTATGCTTACTACAAGAGGAAATGAGTGGATTGTTTGTCTCTCGATAGCTGCACTAATACAGTTATACACTGCTTTTCGAATTCCTCAAGAACTTAAAAAAATAGAGTAATAAAAAAAGCAGCTTTTAAAAGCTGCTTTTTTTATTACCTTAATTTTATAGAGATATTAGTTTTTCTTTGCTTTCGATGGAGAATAACGAGCATTCAAACCCTCTACAATTTCTTGAGTTATATCATATGCTTTATCAGCATATAATAGATTATCAAAACCTGTATTGCTAATAATTAAACTATATCCTTTATCCTTATTATACTCTTGTAAGAATGAGTTTATAGAGTCTCTTAACTGTAATGCATTTTTTTGCTCTTCAGTAGCTAGTTCTTGTCCTAACTTATTTTGAAGTTCTTGAAGATCCATCTGCTTTTTCATCAAACGGTTATTTTCCTGTTCTGCACGCTCTCTACTCATAAAGGCGTTGTTTTGAATTTTACGTTGAAACTCTTGAACTTCGTTTTCTAACTCTCTTGCCTTTTGATTCAAGGTTGCTCGAACATCCTCTCCTTTCTTCATCATCACCTCATTGAGGTCGTTCCAGTAATTATACTGAGTAAGTAAAGTATCAATCTCTACATATGCTATTTTCATCTGTAAAGATCCTTTAGCGTCATTTGATTCTACTGCGGTGTTAGTTTCCGCCTTACCTGCACATTGAGCAAAAAGTAAAACAGTAAATAAAGCCACTACCCCATTTAAGAGGTATTTTAATCTCTTCATAATGCCTAGTTCTAGTTTTAGTTATTTGTATTTTACAATAGTATTTTTAAGGTTGAAATCTTACTCTTCTAGAGTATCAAAAGAAAACTTCTGTTTATTGCGCGCCTCACGATCTTGAGATTGTGCACAACCAACCCCATATTTTTTCAACTTAGGGTTATTACTTACATGTCCATTGGGAAACTTCCCCCCTTTTACAAGCAACATCTTAACAGATAGTAATAAGAAAGATATTGCAACTATTAACAGAGTTATAAGTATTGTCTCAAACATTTCTATTATTTTTGTAGATACAAAGATAGACTTTTGAATGATGTAAGCCCTCTTTTTTATCAAAAAAAAGAGTTCACTATAGGCATTACATCATCTTATTTAACCATATTTAGCAATATGTGCTGTTCTAAACCACATTTTTGCAATAAAAAAGATTTTGATATGAACAAACAGAACTTAAAACCTGAGGGAATTTTTCATTACTTCCACGAAATATGTCAAGTACCACGCCCCTCAAAGCAAGAAGAGAAGATAATAGCCTATTTAATAGAGTTTGCCCAAAAGAATAAACTTACCTATAAAAAAGATAAAATAGGAAATGTTTTAATTTCTAAACCTGCAACTCCAGGTATGGAAAATAAGAAAACAGTTATTTTACAATCGCACGTTGATATGGTATGCGAAAAAAACCGCGATACTGAGCATAATTTTTTAACAGATCCAATAGAGACCCTGGTAGAAGGCGATTGGATGAAAGCCAATGGAACAACTCTTGGTGCAGACAATGGAATTGGTGTAGCAACACAGCTA
>JASLCM010000094.1 GCA_030151845.1 Bacteroides sp. | reverse complement strand
TAGCCTTGAAACTAGTTTCAAGGCTACCTATGAGATTAAACATTTATCGCAGATAGAGGAGTTGTTATAAAGGATTATTGCCTTTTAGGTGTAAAATTATGTAAAATATATGCATCACTTTCTTTATTTAAAATCAAAAAGAAACCTTTTCCCTTTAAAAAAATCGCTATTTATGACAAATGTTCTCCTTGTGCTTACGTTTTGATAATTGATCTTTGGGCTTGAAAAAGACTAAGAAGGGATCAAATTGTATAATGAATACATAAATAAACAGATATAAGGGGCTAAAAGCTATAAATTAGTATATTATTTCTTTTTTTTCTTATAATTTTTGTGCGATTAGTAAATATTAATATATTTGCATATTGTTAAGATGAGAGAATAGAAAACTTTAATTGTTGAATCAAAGAGAGAATTTATGAAAAGAAAGTTAATGATGTTGCTCTCCTTTATGTTTATCATATTAGGAGCAGTGACCGCTCAAACTCAAAAAGTTTCGGGGGTAGTGACCTCTGAAGAAGATGGGCTTCCTGTTGTGGGAGCTACTATTTTGGTAGAAGGTACAACCTTAGGTACTATTACAGGTATCGATGGTGATTTTGTACTACCAAATGTTCCTCAATCTGCTAAAAGTCTTAAGGTTTCTTACATTGGCATGCAGTCGCAAGTAGTGGGTATTAAACCTAACCTTAAGATTGTTTTGAAATCGGATACAGAACTTCTTGATGAAGTGATGGTAGTTGCTTTCGGTACTGCAAAAAAATCGGCTTTTACAGGTTCTGCTGCAACCATTAAAAGCGAAAAAATTACGGAGAGACAAACATCCAATGTGACAAACGCTTTATCGGGTCAGGTTGCAGGTGTTCAAACTATAAGTGCTAATGGACAGCCAGGAGAGTCTGCTAAGATTCGTATTAGAGGTATTGGTTCCATTTCAGCTAGTAATACTCCTTTATTTGTTGTAGATGGAGTTCCTTTTGATGGAGATATCTCTTCGATTAATAGTCAAGATATTGAATCTATGACTGTTCTTAAAGACGCTGCTTCTAATGCGCTATATGGAGCTAGAGGAGCCAATGGAGTGATTTTGATCAATACAAGAAAAGGACAACTCGGAAAGGCTACAGTAAACTTTGATGCTAAATGGGGAACAAACAGACGTGCTGTTCCTAATTATAAAGTAATTAAAGATCCAGCTCTCTACTATGAAAAAGTATATCAAGCGATGTATGCAGCTAAGTTGGGGGTTGAAGGAGCTACTCCTGAGTCTGCACATAAAGATGTAAATAGTGAAATATTTGGAAATGAAAGTGGGGGTGTTGGATACCAGGTTTACACTTTCCCTTCTGGAGAAGACTTTATACTTCCTGGAGGAAAAATAAACCCAAAAGCAACGCTAGGATTCTCTGATGGTGATTTTTACTATACTCCAGACAACTGGTTTGATGAGATTTTTGATTCTGGTAACTTGAGACAAGAGTATAACCTAAATATAAGTGGTGCTACTGATAACTCAAACTATTATGTTTCTGCTGGTTATCTAGATGATACAGGTATTATTCCTAATTCAGGCTTTACTCGTTTTTCAACCCGTATGAAAGGAGACTACCGTGTTAATGATTGGCTGAAGGTTACTGCAAATATGTCATATGTAAGTTCAGATAGTAAATATCCTGATAGTCAGGAGGGAAGCTCTTCTGCTAACTTGTTCTACGTAACAAACATGATAGCTCCAATCTATCCTCTATATATGAGAGATACCAATAAGAACATCATGGTAGATAGAAATGGGTATACAATGTATGACTTCGGTGATAAAACATCAACGAATTTCAAGAGGCAGTTCATGAATATGTCTAACCCAGCATCTTTGATTGCTCTTGATAAGAGAAATTTTAAGGCAGATATTTTTAGTGGAAAATGGTCTGCAGATGTCTCTATTATTGAAAACCTACGTGCCACTTATCGTGTTGGAGTAGACGTAGATAATACCAGGTATACAAACCTAATGAATGCTTTCTATGGTCAATATGCTCAGGTTGGTGGGGTTGTTTATGTGGGGAGCTTACGTTCCACAGGTATAAATCAGCAAGCGCTGCTTACCTATAGTAAAGATATAGATAGACACTCAATGGATTTCTTGGTGGGTTTTGAATCTTATGATTTTAAGACTCAATCATTAAATGGAAGCCGTCAAAAGCTTTATAATCCTAATACAGTAGAGATAAACAATGGGATTAACAACCCTTCGGTATACTCTAGCACAGATAGCTATGCTACTCAAGGTTTCTTAGGTCGTGCTCAATATAATTACGATGGTAAATACTTTGGTTCTCTATCGTTTAGAAGAGACGCATCTTCAAGATTCCATAAAGACAATAGGTGGGGTAACTTTGGGTCTATTGGTGGTGGTTGGTTAATCAATCAAGAAGACTTCATGAAAGATGCTACTTGGGTTGATTTGCTTAAATTCAAAATAAGCTACGGTGTTCAAGGTAACGACAACTTACTTTATAAAGATGGAAGGACAAACTACTATCCATATAGAGATCAATATGTTGTTGTGAACAGCAATGGTGATTTTGCAACAAACTTAGACTATAAAGGAAATAAAGATATTACTTGGGAGACTTCACATAGTTTCAATACAGGTTTTGATTACAATTTCTTCAAGGGAAGAATTGTTGGTTCTATAGAGTATTTTGCTCGAAAAACTACAGATATGCTGTATTATAGACCTGTATCTCCATCTTTAGGTTATTCTACCATTCCTATGAATGTTGGTTCTATGATCAATAGAGGATTGGAACTAGATGTTACTGGTGTTCTTTATGAAAACAAAGACTTAACCTGGGATGCAAACTTTAATATGACCTATATTAAAAACAAAATATTAAAGCTTGATAAATCGTTGAATGGTGAACTTATTGATGGCTCACGAATTTACCGAGAAGGAGAATCTCTGTATCAGATGTATTT
>JASLCM010000028.1 GCA_030151845.1 Bacteroides sp. | reverse complement strand
TTTATTTAGAGAAATTTCAAGACCCGGTCATTCGTATCTTACTACTTGCTGCACTCCTCTCTCTAATTATATCTTTTTATTCAAATGAATTTGCGGAAACCATTGGTATACTCATCGCTGTATTTCTTTCAACATCTATAGCTTTCTTTTTCGAGTACGATGCTAGTCGTAAATTTGATCTATTAAATGCTGTGGGTGACACCTTGCCAATAAAGGTTATTAGAGAGGGAAAGGTGGTAGAGGTTCCTAAGAACGAGCTGGTTGTAAACGATATTGTACTCGTTGAAACAGGTGATGAAATTCCTGCCGATGGAGTATTACTTGAGGCTGTGTCACTACAAGTAAATGAGTCGGCTTTAACAGGAGAGTTAGTAGTAACAAAACAGGTTGAGGAGCAAAAAGATCATTCCGATACCTACCCTGTAAATCGCATCTATCGAGGAACAATGGTTACGAATGGTCATGCAAAATATGTAGTAACAGCAGTTGGTGACTCGACAGAGATTGGCAAGGTGGCAAGCTTAAGCTTTGAGAGTCAGCCAATAGATACCCCCTTAAATCAACAATTAAAAAAACTTGCAACTTTAATAGGTAAAGTTGGATTCACTGTTGCAGGGATTACCTTTTTAGCTTTTGTGGCTAGAGACTTAATTTCATATTTTTCTCAAGACGTTGTTGTTACAGGATTTAATTTATACCTAGATATAGCTAATATCTTACTAAAATACTTTATGGTTGCTGTTACTTTAATAGTAGTAGCTGTGCCAGAGGGGTTACCCATGAGTGTAACACTAAGTCTAGCTTTAAACATGCGTCGAATGTTGGCTACTAATAACTTGGTAAGAAAGCTACATGCAAGTGAAACAATGGGAGCTATAACAGTCATTTGTACCGATAAAACAGGAACTCTAACACAGAACAGAATGGCTGTTGATGATAGCACATTTTACTGTTTAAATAAAGAACAGCGCTTAAACTGTGATGTAGAGGCATGTTATTTAATAGCAGAAGGAATCTCTGTAAACTCGACAGCCCATTTGGATTTCTCCGAAAAAGAGGAACAACCCACCTTAGTGGGCAATCCTACCGAAGGCGCGCTTCTGTATTGGTTACATAATCAAAGTGTAGATTACCTCTCTATTCGAGAAGATGCAAGGGTATTAGAGCAAGAAGCATTCTCTACAGAGAATAAATACATGGCAACTAAAATATACTCTAGCAGACTTAAAAAAAAGATTCTTTATGTAAAAGGAGCCCCAGAGGTTCTTTTAGCCAAATGCTCTCACTATCTAGATGAGCAAGGTTGCGAAGAAAGCTATGAAGCCAAACTAAAAAACGAGACAGAAAAACAGCTTGCCATTTATCAGGGAAAAGCAATGAGAACTTTAGCTTTTGCCTATAAGATTGTAGATGATACCTTGAGATTGAATACGAAAGAAGAGATAGAAGAAGGGCGAATGGTTTTACTGGGTGTGGTTGGCATAGTAGACCCCATCAGACCCGATGTTGCTGGCGCAGTTGCTCGTTGTCAATCTGCTGGTATAGCGATTAAAATAGTTACCGGAGACACTACAAAAACTGCAGTTGAGATAGCTAGGCAAATTGGATTATGGACAAAGGATGATGATGAACTATCTCATATAACAGGTGCCGAGTTTGAAGCGTTGACAGATAGTGAATTATTAGTCCGACTAGAAAAACTTAAAATCATGTCGAGGGCAAGACCTACAGATAAACAGAGACTTGTTCGCTTATTGCAGGAGAAAGGCGAGGTTGTTGCTGTGACAGGAGATGGAACAAATGATGCACCAGCTCTGAACCGGGCTCATGTGGGGCTCTCCATGGGAACAGGTACTGCAGTTGCTAAAGAGGCTAGCGACATAACCTTAATGGACGACTCTTTTAATAGCATTAGTACAGCAGTTATGTGGGGGCGCTCTTTATATAAAAATATACAACGCTTTTTACTGTTTCAACTAACCATTAATCTAGTAGCCTTACTTGTAGTGCTCTTAGGTTCGTTTATAGGTACGGAAATTCCACTAACAGTTACCCAGATGCTTTGGGTTAACTTAATTATGGATACTTTTGCAGCCTTAGCTTTAGCTTCGATTCCTGCAGATGTAGAGGTTATGAAAGAGAAACCAAGAGCACAAAATGCTTTCATTATAACCAAACAAATGGCTGTTCAAATAGTAGGTGTAGGACTTTTATTTGTGGCTTTGCTGGTTGGAATATTGAAGTTCATAGCGATAAATGGTTTGAGTTTAGGTGTAAAAGAGCTAACAATGTTTTTTACTTTCTTTGTTCTATTGCAGTTTTGGAATCTATTCAATGCCGCAGTTTATGGAACAAATCGCTCAATCTTTAGTCGATTTAGTTGGTCGTATGGTATATCAATTGTATCAATATTAATAGTGGCAGGACAATTTATTATTGTCGAATTTGGAGGGGCAATGTTTAGAACTGTACCCTTAGATTTTATGACTTGGATGAAGCTACTGTTTTACTCCTCATTTGTTCTATGGGCAGGAGAGATAGTGCGTTTTGTTCGACGTTTAATGAAAAAATAATGAAGAAAAAAGGGATTAAAAATGTGATTTTCGACTTTGGTGGAGTCTTAATGAATTTAGACCGTCAAAGATGTATGAGTAGCTTTAAAGCGTTAGGGCTGAAAAATGTAGATAAATTTTTAGATCCAACAGATGAGAATGGCGCTTATCATCTTTTTGAAAAAGGGATGATAACAGTACAGCAGTTTCGAGAAGAGATAAGAAAAGAGATAGGCAACGAAGTAACCAATGAGGCTATAGACGATGCTTGGAATAGTTATTTAGTAGGTGTACCTAAAGAAAAATTAGATCTTCTTTTAAAACTAAGAGAGAGTTATGTTGTTTACCTACTGAGCAACACCAATGAGTTGCATTGGGAGTGGTCTTGTCAATATGCTTTTCCCTATAGAGGCTTTCGAGTTGAGGACTATTTTGAAAAAATGTACCTCTCTTTTGAGTTGAAGGATGTAAAACCTAGCACAGAGGTGTTTAGTAGGATTTTAGTAGATGCTAATATAGATCCTAAAGAAACTCTATTTATAGACGATATACAGGAAAACTGTGAGGCTGCAGCTTCTTTAGGGTTGCAGGTATATCAGCCACAACCCAAGGAAGATTTAAGTAAGATATTTAATAGGTAGAAAATGGTTCTTGTAGAGAATTCGAAAATAAGTAGTCAGCAAGAAGGAGTTGCTGCAATAGGTTTTTTTGATGGTGTACATAAAGGACACCAATACCTCATTAAGCAAGTAAAGGATGAGGCTATAAAAGAGGGGAAATTCTCTTCTATACTAACATTTCCTCAACATCCTGCAAAGGTTATGAACCCTTCAGTACAGCTAAGGTTACTTACCACCTATGAAGAGAAAGTTGAGCGTATAAGATCTAGTGCGGTAGACTATTGTATAGCTCTCCCTTTTACAAAAGAGCTTTCAAAACTCACGGCATACGAGTTTATGAAGTTACTAAGAGATCATTACCAAATAACGACTTTATTAGTAGGGTACGACAATCGATTTGGACATGGTCGTAAAGAGGGTTTTGAAGACTACTGTAGATATGGGGTAGAGCTTGGTATAAAAGTAGTGCAAGCAGCATCTTTTCACCTAGGCAAGAGTGAACTAGGATCCTCTTTAATTCGGAAAGAGATAGAAAAGGGAAATGTAGAATACGCAGCAGAGCTATTGGGCTATAATTTCTTCGGAACAGGAGTGGTTGTTGATGGTAAGAAGTTAGGTCGAACCATTGGGTACCCAACAGCAAATATAGCGTTGAAGGATGAAGAGAAACTAGTACCCGGCTTTGGTGTTTATGCAGTGTGGGGATATGTTAATGGACAAAAGTATGGAGGTATGTTAAATATTGGATGCAGACCCACAGTAGCGGTCCGCTACTGTGGGTCTGCATCCAATAT
>JASLCM010000250.1 GCA_030151845.1 Bacteroides sp. | reverse complement strand
ATGTTGTCCTGCACCAGTCTCTGCAATTATTCTACGCTTATTCATTCTTTTTGCAAGCAGAATCTGGCCAATGGTATTGTTTATTTTATGCGCTCCTGTGTGATTTAAATCTTCTCTTTTTAAATAGATGGAGCAGCCGTATTTTTTGGACAAACGTTTGGCTAAGTAAAGAGGAGAGGGACGACCCACATAATCTCTGAGTAGTTCATCATACTCTTTCTTAAAGCTGGGCTCTTGAAAGATTTTGAGATAAGCTTCTCGTAACTCTTCTACATTTTTTTTCAAAGCCTCTGGAATGTAGGCTCCACCAAACTCTCCATAAAAACCTTCGTTGCTAACATTAAAATTTATCATTGCTGTCTTGTTTTATTTTGTTGCATAAAAAAAGCCTGTCGTGAGTACGACAGGCTTTTAAATATCTTTATTTGATTTTAGATTTCTACACAGCGATTCGACTCACGACTTTAGTTGTAAGTTCCACCACCACCAATTTGTAGAAATGTAAGTAATCATTTTTCTCTTTTTTAACGAAGGCAAATATATCCTCCTTTATTTAAAATAACAAGAGAATGCTTGTAAAATATTTTGTGTTTTATGTTTTACTAAAACAGTGCCTTGGAAATATTAACACGTAGTTTGCTGATTATAAGAGTGCTCTATCTCATAAAGATGGAATAGAGTCAGACTTGAAAAAAATAATCACAAAAGGAGGTAATTACAGAATGAACAATTTGAAGAAGATTATATGGAGGAGTTTACCCATTAGAGAAATAGGAAGTTGGGGTGGAGAGCAAGAATTCCCTTCTTTTTTTATATCTTCGTTGTTTAACTATGACCCTTGTCTTATAAGAGGGAAAGAATAACCCTTCACTCAAAAATCGTTAAATGGATAAGGCATGTCATAAAAAAAACCGATATTTGTAGAATGATTCAGGTTGAAAGTATATTTGAAATAATACTTAAAGGGATTATTATAGGGGTTGTTGTGTCTGCTCCTATGGGGCCAGTAGGAGTCTTATGTATACAACGTACATTGAATAAAGGACGTTGGTATGGATTTGTTACTGGAATAGGAGCCTCAATAAGTGATATAATCTATGCTCTCCTTACTGGGTATGGGATGAGTTTTATCTTTGATTACATCAATAAAAACATCTTTTACCTTCAGTTCATTGGCAGTATTTTGTTGTTGCTTTTTGGAATATATACTTTTCGAACAAATCCAGTAAATTCTATTCGTCCCAACTCCTCTAACCGGGGAAAAGGGAGCTACTTCAATAACTTTATAACTGCGCTGGCAGTCACTCTTTCTAATCCACTAATTATCTTTCTTTTCATCGGACTCTTTGCTAGATTCGCTTTTGTTTTGCCAGAGATGTCTATGTATGAGGAGGTTATTGGATACTCTTCTATAGCCCTTGGAGCTATTGCTTGGTGGTTTTGTATCACTTACTTTGTGAGTAAACTGCGTTCAAAGTTTAACCTTAGAGGTATTTGGATCTTAAACCGAATCATTGGAGGAGTAGTTATGGCAGTAGCACTGCTTGGAATACTTTTTACCTGCTTGGGTGAATCAATCTATTAACAGCTTCTGATTATGATAATAGCTAATAAATTAAGAGAAAAAAATATAGCCGAGTATTTAATCTATATGTGGCAAGTGGAAGATTTAATTCGAGCCAATCAACTGGATATAGATGCGATACAGAAAAATATAATAGACTCTTTAGGCTTGTCTGCAGAGGATTACGCTAAAGTAGTAAAATGGTACGAGGAGCTTATTGCAATGATGTATGCTGAAAATGTAAAAGATAAAGGGCATCTTCAAATCAACAAAAATGTAATTATTAACTTAACTGATTTACATCAAGCGTTGTTGAAGTCGTCTAAGTACCCCTTTTATACAACAGCATATTATAAAGCTTTACCTATCATTGTAGAATTACGATCTAAAAAAGAAGATCAGGGAGAACCTGAATTAACTACCTGTTTTGAGGCGCTTTATGGAGTGATGCTTTTAAGGCTTCAAAAACAAGAATTATCAGAGAAGACCGATGAGGCTGTGCAGATTATAGCTAACTTCCTATCCATGTTAGCTAATTTCTATGATAAAAATAAAAAAGGAGAATTAGAGCTTGAGTAAACAGGTGATTCTAGTAACAGGTGCTGGAGGCCAATTGGGGCAATGCTTTAAGGCTATAGCCCCACCTTATCGTGGATTTAAAATGATCTATTTAGACTCCACGCAGCTTGATGTGACGAATGAGAAAGGCATAGAACAGGCGCTTATTCGTTATAACCCCTCTGTTATCATTAACTGTGCAGCATATACAGCGGTAGATCGTGCCGAGCAAGAGAGAGAGAAGGCCTATTTACTTAATAGTGAAGCTCCAGCTTTATTAGCAATGGGTGCTGAGAAAATAGGAGCTATTTTGGTTCACTATTCAACCGATTTTGTTTTTTCAGGAGCTCAAAACAGACCCTATGTAGAGGATGACGCGATTGCCCCAATATCTGTATATGGACAATCTAAAGCAGAGGGTGAAAAAGCGGTTTCTTTACTAAATAAAGGAAGAAGCATTTTAATAAGAACTTCCTGGTTGTACTCTCCTTTTGGGCATAATTTTGTTAAAACCATGCTGAAGCTCTCTGAAACAAAGCAGAGTTTAAATGTGGTTTTTGATCAAGTAGGAACCCCTACCAGTGGTTTAGATTTAGCAAGAGCCACTCTACAGCTTCTAGAAAAGGGAGTTCAAGCTGGAGTTTACCATTACAGCAATGAAGGAGTAGCCTCTTGGTATGATTTAGCACAAGCTACTTTTAGAATTGCAGGTATTACGAAGTGTGAGGTAGAGCCAATTCGATCTGAAGCTTATCCAACGTTAGCAAAAAGACCGGCATACAGTGTGTTGGATAAGACAAAGATTAAAGAGGAGGTCGGATTAGGTATTTCGCATTGGGAAACAGCTTTGGAGTACTGTATGAGGCATTTTTAAGAACAAAGAATATAAAAGATACAATAATAAGATATGGCAAATCAACAGGAAATTAATCGCAGAAGAACATTTGCGATTATTGCTCACCCTGATGCTGGTAAGACAACGCTTACTGAGAAGTTTCTACTTTTTGGTGGACAGATTCAAGTAGCAGGTGCAGTAAAAAGTAATAAAATAAAGAAAACCGCTACGAGCGACTGGATGGAGATAGAGAAACAGCGTGGTATCTCTGTAACTACATCGGTCATGGAGTTTGATTATAAAGATTATAAAGTAAACATTCTTGATACTCCCGGTCACCAAGACTTCGTTGAAGATACGTTTCGTACTTTAACAGCAGTAGATAGTGTGATTATTGTAGTAGATGGCGCCCGTGGTGTGGAGACCCAAACGAGAAAACTCATGGAGGTTTGTCGCATGAGGAAAACTCCAGTAATTGTTTTTGTAAATAAAATGGACCGTGAGGGTCGAGATCCTTTTGATCTGCTCGATGAATTGGAGGCAGAGTTGGCAATTGGTGTCCGACCACTTTCTTGGCCAATAGATCAAGGACCTCGATTTAAAGGAGTATACAATATCTATGAAGACAAGTTAGATTTGTATCAGCCCTCTAAGCAGGTGGTAACTGAGAAGGTTGAACTAGATTTAGAAAGCGATGAACTCGACAAAAGAATAGGTGAGAGCAGGGCAGAGCAGCTTCGATCCGATTTAGAGTTAATAGAAGGGGTTTATCCTGAATTTAATGCTCAAGATTACTTAGATGCAAAGATAGCTCCTGTGTTTTTTGGTTCGGCATTAACAAACTTTGGTGTAAAGGAACTCTTGGATTGCTTTGTAGAGATAGCTCCTAGTCCGCTTCCTATTCAGGCAGAACAGCGTGTAGTAAAGCCAGAGGAGCCAAAGTTTACGGGCTTTGTTTTTAAAATAACTGCAAATATTGACCCCAAACATCGTTCTTGTATCGCCTTCTGTAAGATATGCTCGGGTAAATTTGAAAGAAATGCTCCCTATTATCACGTACGACACGATAAAACATTGCGATTTTCTTCTCCTACACAATTTATGGCACAGCGCAAGGAGACTGTAGATGTTGCCTATGCTGGAGACATTATTGGCTTGCCCGATAATGGAACCTTTAAAATTGGTGATACTTTAACAGAAGGTGAAAAACTGAATTTCAAGGGATTACCTAGCTTCTCTCCAGAGATGTTCAAATACATTGAGAATGCCGATCCAATGAAGCAAAAGCAATTGGCCAAGGGAATTGAGCAGTTGATGGACGAAGGTGTTGCTCAGCTCTTTGTGAACCAATTTAATAACCGTAAGATTATAGGAACTGTTGGTCAACTTCAATTTGAAGTCATTCAATATCGGTTGTTAAACGAGTACAATGCTTCTTGTCGTTGGGAACCATTAAGTCTATACAAAGCTTGTTGGATCTCTAGTGACGATCCCGAAGAGTTGGAGGAATTTAAAAAACGAAAGGTTCAATACATGGCAAAAGATAGAGAAGGGCGTGATGTTTTCCTAGCAGACTCCTCTTACATCTTGCATATGGCACAAACCGATTTTAAAAATATTAAATTTCACTTTACAAGTGAATTTTAACTCAAAACAAAAGAGGCTTTCTAAATTTAGAAAGCCTCTTTTGT
>JASLCM010000161.1 GCA_030151845.1 Bacteroides sp. | reverse complement strand
GGACAACGTGGTTTAATTGTAGCACAACCAAAAACAGGTAAAACCATATTGATGAAACAAATAGCTAACGCTATTGCAGCAAACCATCCCGAGGTTTATATGATTATGCTACTTATTGATGAACGCCCAGAAGAGGTTACTGATATGTCACGTAGTGTAAACGCAGAAGTTATCGCATCTACCTTTGATGAACCTGCAGAGAGACATGTAAAGATTGCAGGTATTGTACTAGAAAAAGCAAAGCGTTTAGTAGAGTGTGGACACGATGTTGTTATTTTCTTAGATTCAATAACCCGCTTGGCAAGAGCCTACAACACAGTTTCACCAGCTTCGGGTAAGGTTCTATCTGGTGGTGTTGATGCCAACGCTCTTCACAAGCCTAAACGCTTTTTTGGTGCTGCTAGAAACATAGAGAATGGTGGTTCACTTACCATATTAGCTACTGCTCTTATTGATACTGGTTCCAAAATGGATGAGGTTATCTTTGAAGAATTTAAAGGTACTGGTAATATGGAGTTACAGCTGGATAGAAACCTATCTAACAAACGTATATTCCCTGCTGTTAACATAACTGCTTCTAGTACACGTAGAGATGATTTACTATTGGATAAAACTTCTTTAGATAGAATGTGGATTTTAAGAAAATTCTTAGCCGATATGAATCCTCTTGAAGCAATGACATTTGTAAAAGACAAGCTTGAGCAAACTAAAAATAATGACGAGTTCTTACTCAGTATGAATAGCTAAAGGTTTAGTTAAATATTTTTAAGAAAAGGCTTGCAACTAGGTTGTGAGCCTTTTCTTTTTTAAAGAGCAAAAAAGGAATAGTACCTTTGCGCCAAATAGACTTCAAGAAATACGATATGGAACAGTCCTACAGCAACAAACAGATTTGGAAAGTTAGCTACCCTATTATTTTAAGTTTACTCGCACAAAACGTTATTAATCTAACAGATACAGCCTTTTTAGGCAGAGTAAGCGAAATTGCCCTTGGTGCAGCTGCTCTAGGTGGTCTGTATTATATTTGTCTTTTTACAGTGGGTTTTGGCTTTAGCGTTGGTTCTCAAATTGTCGTAGCAAGAAGAAACGGTCAGAAACAACACCAAGAGATAGGAGCTATCGTATTGCAAGGAATTATCTTTCTTCAACTTCTAGCATTGCTTTTCTACGCATTATCTGTTTGGCTTGGCAAGGATATTATGACCTTCATAATCTCTTCAGATCAAGTTTTGGATGCAACTATGGAGTTCCTTCACTGGAGAGTCTTTGGATTCTTTTTTGCCTTCATTAATGTGATGTTTAGAGCCTTTTATATAGGAATAGCAAGAACAAAAGTGATGACATTAAATGCTGTTGTTATGGCCATAGTAAATATCATACTGGACTATGCTCTCATCTTTGGAAATTTTGGATTTCCTGAATTAGGAATTAAAGGAGCCGCTATTGCATCCGTAATTGCAGAGCTTTCCTCTGTTCTATTTTTTATCATCTACACTATAACTACAGTAGATTTGAAAAAATATGGCTTCCAAAACTATCAACATGTAGTTGATATCAAACAACTAAAAGCTATTTTGAAGATTTCAAGTTTCACAATGCTACAATATTTTTTATCGATGGGAAGTTGGTTTATCTTTTTCATGGCTGTAGAGAGGCTTGGACAACGGGAGCTTGCCATCGCAAATATTGTACGTAGCATATACATCCTCATGTTGATTCCTGTAAACTCTCTCTCAACCACTGCTAATAGTTTAGTTAGTAACCTTATTGGAGAGGGAGGAGTTCACCATGTAGAAAAATTGATTCGAAAGATAGCTAAGGTATCTCTTTTTATAATGATTGGTTTAATCCTTCTCGTAGTTATTTGGCCTGAACCTATTATACGTATTTACACCAATAGTGATGCTCTAATAGAGGGAGCAATCCCTTCACTCTACATCATTAGCATAGCTATGCTAATTGCATCTGTTTCTAATATCGTATTTAACAGTATTTCTGGAACAGGAAATACACAGGCAGCCTTATGGTTAGAAATTATTACATTGATATTCTACTCTTTATACATTATAATAGTGGGACTGGTACTAAAAGCTTCATTAGAAATATGCTTTACAGTTGAGCTGGTCTATTACTCTCTCCTTCTTATTGTTAGCTTGATCTACTTCAAAAAAGCAAAATGGCAAAACAAAACCATATAAATACGATAGTTTTTCGTACATTTGTTCCATTCAAACAGAGAGTTGTAAAATTAAAAGATATAATTAAAATCTAGCTAAATATATGTTCGATAATTTAAGTGAAAGACTGGAAAGGTCATTTAAAATACTAAAAGGTGAAGGTAAAATCACTGAGATTAATGTAGCCGAAACACTTAAAGATGTACGTAGAGCCCTATTGGATGCAGACGTAAACTATAAAGTTGCTAAGAACTTCACAGACACTGTGAAGGAAAAAGCTTTAGGACAAAATGTATTAACTGCAGTTAAGCCTAGCCAATTAATGGTTAAGATAGTTCATGATGAACTAACACAACTTATGGGGGGAGAAGCTGTTGATATTAATATCAAAGGAGATCCTGCCATTATATTGATGTCTGGGCTACAAGGATCTGGTAAAACAACTTTTACAGGTAAACTGGCTCATCTCCTTAAAAATAAGAAACATAAACGCCCTTTACTAGTTGCTTGTGACGTTTATAGACCCGCTGCTATCGAACAGCTTTCTGTTCTAGCTGAACAGATAGGTGTCCCGGTCTATTCTGAACCAGATGTAAAAGATCCTGTTCTAATCGCTCAGAATGCAATAAAAGAGGCTAAGGCAAAAGGGAATGATTTAGTTATTATTGACACTGCTGGTCGTTTAGCTGTGGATGAAGAGATGATGAAAGAGATTTCTGCAATTAAAGAGGCTGTGACTCCTAGCGAAATTCTCTTCGTTGTTGACTCCATGACGGGACAAGATGCTGTTAATACTGCTAAAGAGTTTAACGAAAGACTTAACTTCGATGGAGTTGTACTCACAAAACTAGATGGTGATACACGTGGTGGTGCTGCTTTATCTATTAGAAATGTTGTAGATAAACCTATCAAATTTGTTGGTACTGGAGAAAAGCTAGATGCAATTGATCAATTCCACCCTTCCCGTATGGCCGACCGTATTTTAGGTATGGGGGATATTGTTTCATTAGTGGAACGAGCTCAAGAGCAATACGATGAAGAGGAAGCAAAACGTTTACAAAAACGCATTGCTAAGAACCAATTCGACTTCAATGACTTTATGAGTCAAATTCAACAAATTAAGAAGATGGGTAACTTAAAAGAGTTAGCCTCCATGCTTCCTGGTGTTGGAAAAGCAATCAAAGATATCGACATTGATGATGATGCTTTTAAAAGCATTGAAGCTATTATTCACTCCATGACTCCTGAGGAGAGAGGTAATCCACAAGTTCTCAATGGGTCAAGAAGAGCTAGGATTGCGAAAGGAAGTGGAACTACCATACAAGAAGTTAACCGCCTTCTAAAACAGTTTGATCAAACAAGAAAAATGATGAAGATGGTTACAGGAAGTGGTGGCAACAAACTGGGTAGAATGATGCAAAACTTTAGAGGGTAATGAATATTATTGACGGTAAGCACATCTCAGAAATCATAAAGAAAGAGATAGCTCAAGAGGTTGCCTCAATCGTAGCAAAAGGTGGTAAAAAGCCTCACCTTGCAGCTATACTTGTTGGACATGATGGTGGAAGTGAAACCTATGTAAGATCTAAGGTTAAGGCCTGTGAGGCCTGTGGGTTTGACTCAACTTTAATTAGATACGAAAATGACATAACCGAGGCTGAACTTTTAGCAAAAGTCCATGAATTAAATCAAGATAGCAATATTGATGGATTCATTGTACAGCTACCTCTACCTAATCATATCTCTGAACAAAAAGTAATTGAGTCTATCGACTATAAAAAGGATGTTGATGGCTTTCACCCTATCAATGTTGGTAGAATGATGATTGGATTACCCTGTTTCTTATCAGCTACTCCAAATGGTATATTAGAACTTTTTAGACGTTATAGTATAGAAACTACAGGTAAAAAATGTGTAGTATTAGGAAGAAGTAATATCGTTGGTAAGCCTATGGCTGCCTTACTCATGCAGAAAAGTGAACCTGGAAATGCTACAGTCACTGTATGTCATAGCCGTTCTAAGAATATAAAGGAGGAATGTCTAACTGCAGATATTATTATAGTAGCTTTGGGTCAACCTCATTTTTTAACGGAAGATATGGTTAAAGAAGGTGCTGTGGTTATAGATGTTGGTACAACAAGGCTACCTTCTACAAAAACTAAATCGGGCTTTAAGCTACATGGTGATGTTGATTTTGATAAAGTTGCTCCTAAATGCTCTTTTATCACTCCTGTTCCTGGGGGAGTGGGGCCTATGACAATTGTCTCGTTAATGAAAAATACGCTACTTGCTAGTAAAAAGGATATATACAAATAAGAAGATAATAAAGGGAGGTAGCTACCTCCCTTTGTTGTTTATGAAAAAGAGTTACACTTTTATAGTCCTAATATCGCTATTTACTCTTTTAGTTACCGCTTGTAACCTAAAGGATAAAAGGGATAGCCCAACAACGCTTTCAAAGACTTTTCAAAAGGATACGCTGACTCTTCTATTTGTAGGCGACTTAATGCAACATACAGCACAAATAGAAGCTGCTAAATCTGAAGCAGGCTACAACTATCAGGAATGTTTTCAATACGTTACTTCTCTATTTAAAAAAGCTGATTTTACAATTGCAAACCTTGAGGTTACATTGGCGGGAGAACCTTATAGGGGATACCCTTCTTTTTCTGCACCCAAAGAGTTTGCTGAAAGCGCTATTAAAGCTGGTATCAACGTTTTATTAACAGCCAATAATCATTGCTTAGATAGAGGTAAAAAAGGTTTAGAACGAACTTTAGCTACATTGGATACTCTTCAAGTTAAACACCTTGGTGTTTATAGGACTGAATTAGAGAGACAGGAGAGATATCCTCTCCTACTAGAAAAAAACAATATCAGGGTTGCTCTATTGAACTATACTTATGGTACGAATGGTTTAACTGTTAAATCCCCAAATCATGTAAACTACATAGACACTTTTATTATAAAGAGAGATCTAGCTGAGGCACGTGCCTTAGCTCCCGATTTGATTATTGCTTGCCTACATTGGGGAGAAGAGTATCAAGTTACACAGAGCAAAAAACAAGAAGAGTTGGCTGGTTGGCTTATCGACAATGGCGTCGCTGATGTCATTGGAAGCCATCCACATGTTATTCAACCCATGGTGGTTCTAGAAGACACCCTAACAAGTCAAAAACATCTAATAACTTATTCTCTTGGAAACTTTATTTCTAACATGTCTGCTAAACATACAGATATTGGAGCAATAGCTAAAATTCAAATATCTAAAGCAGCCAATAAAATTGAAAAAAAATACAGCTATACCTTAACTTGGTGTGGCCGACCAAAGCATACAAAGCAAAATAATTATTTAATAATTCCAACGGGCTTAGAGGACGTACATCTCAGTGCATCAGCACAACTAAAAAGGAATCAAGCACTTAAAGACTCTAGAAGAATAACAACGAATTTTGATCAAAAAAACATTAGCTTTTTTGAGATAAAAAAGGACTAGAAAGTTTGCAGATATAAAGTTTATCTATATCTTTGCAGCACAAATAAAGACGGTGGCTGTAGTTCAGTTGGTTAGAGCGTCAGATTGTGGTTCTGAATGTCGTGGGTTCGAATCCCACTAGTCACC
>JASLCM010000215.1 GCA_030151845.1 Bacteroides sp. | reverse complement strand
GGCTCTCCTAAAATAGAGATGTTATTGTCTTTTATATAACCATAAAGTTGCTCAGATAAGATTTTATTAACTTCTTCTACAAGAATGGACTTCCCATACATTTTGTTAATCACTTGAGCAGGAACTTTTCCTTTACGGAATCCAGGAATCTGTGCCTTTTTACGGATATCCTTAATAGATTTTTCTACTTTATCTTGATAATCAGCTTTCTCAAGCTTTACAGTCAGTAACCCTGTTACTTTGTCAATGTTTTCTAATGAAACGTTCATTCTGACGCTTTTTTATATTATTATTTACTTAAATTCGCTATACTAAAATAGAATCGCAAAATTAATGCTATTCTTTCAATAATCAAAAACATAACCTAAGTTTTTACCCTCCTTTTCAATCTTTAAACTAGCTGATTATACGATTTATATAACCTTAACAAGAGATTGATCGCTTACTCTTTTCAAGCCAAAATAAAAACCTTCCATAGTTGTTTATCCAATAATATTGTGTTTCTTTGTCTCAGATAGATGATTAAACAATTATCGATTTCTATTTCAAGTTTTTACTCCGTCCTTTTACTGTTCGTTCTTGTAAACTCTCTGTTATTATAAATCCAATATTTTTTATGCATCTATCTCGAGAGTTTTATTTAATTATTTATTTTTTTTAATTCATTATTATGAATATCTATGTTGGTAATTTAAATTACCGTATTAATGAGACAGACTTACAGCAAGTTATGGAAGATTATGGAGTTGTAACATCTGTAAAGATCATCAAAGATCGTGAAACAGGAAGATCTAGAGGATTTGGTTTTGTAGAGCTAGAGAACGACGAAGATGCAGCAAAAGCTATAGAGGAACTTAATGGCGCAGAGTATGCAGGCCGTACTATGGTACTAAAAGAAGCTAAACCTAGAGACTAATAATACAATAGTAGCTTTAATAAAAGAGCAGCTTGATATCAAGCTGCTCTTTTTATATTAGTCAGTATCTAACTTTATTCCTCCTGAAACTCCTTCCTTCTTAAAACAAAACTATTACTTAAGTACTTCTCACGAACTATTGCATTTTCAGACAATTCTTCAGGCGAGCCTTGAAAAAGAATCCGCCCTTCAAAAAGAAGATAAGCACGATCTGTTATACTTAAAGTTTCTTGCACATTGTGGTCGGTTATAAGAATTCCAATGTTTCTATATTTAAGTTTCCACACAATCTGCTGAATATCTTCAACAGCAATTGGATCAACCCCTGCAAAAGGCTCATCCAACATAATAAATTTAGGATCAATCGCCAAACATCGAGCTATCTCAGTACGCCTTCTCTCACCTCCTGATAACTGATTCCCCCTATTTTTCCTTACTTTCTGTAATCTGAATTCAGCAATTAAGCTTTCAAGTTTGTCCTTTTGATAACTTAAAGGTTTATTCGTCATCTCTAATACAGAAGCTATGTTATCCTCTACGGTCATTTGTCGGAAAACAGAAGCCTCTTGAGCCAAATAACCAATACCATGTTGCGCTCTCTTATAAACAGGATAATTTGTAATGTTCAAATCATCTAAAAAGATGCGCCCTTCATTTGGGGTAACCAAGCCAACAGTCATATAAAAAGAGGTCGTTTTACCAGCACCATTGGGACCTAAAAGCCCCACAATTTCCCCTTGCTCTACATGAATAGAAACATCATTTACAACTGTACGTTTCCCATATTTTTTAACCAAACCTTCGGTTCGTAAGACAAGCTTATTCTCACTCATACTCAAGCTATTTTGCGCAAATGTAGTAAATTAAGATGAAAATAGTGTACATTTGCAACAAATAGTCGATTATGCATAAACTACTTGAAATGGTTGGCAGCTATGTTCTTCTGATGAAGCGTGTGTTTTCCAGACCAGAACGGATGCGAGTTTTTCTCAAGCAATACATAAAAGAAATAGAGCAACTAGGAGTAAATTCCATTGGTATTGTTCTCTTGATCTCCTTTTTTATTGGTGCAGTGATAACCATCCAGATAAAACTTAATATTGAAAGTGCTTGGATGCCACGCTGGACAGTTGGGTATGTAACCCGTGAAATCTTACTTCTCGAATTTTCTTCTTCGATTATGTGTCTTATCCTTGCTGGTAAAGTAGGTTCAAACATAGCATCAGAAATAGGTACAATGCGTGTAACACAGCAAATCGATGCCCTAGAAATCATGGGTATAAACTCAGCCAGTTTTCTTATTCTTCCTAAGATAGTAGCAATGATTACCATTATTCCTATTTTAGTAACCTTTAGTATTTTTGCTGGAATTATTGGTGCCTTTGCTTCCGCATGGATAGGGGGAATTATGTCGGCAACCGACTTAGAATATGGACTACAATACATGTTCTCTGAATGGTTTATTTGGTGTGGTATTATTAAATCTATTTTCTTTGCATTTATAATATCAAGTGTTTCCGCTTTTTTTGGTTATACTGTAGAAGGAGGCTCTATACAAGTGGGAAAATCATCGACAGATTCGGTTGTATCAAGTAGTGTATTGATTCTTTTTTCAGACTTAATTCTTACTAAACTATTAATGGGATGATAGAAGTACAAGAACTATATAAATCGTTTGATAAGAAAGAGGTTTTAAAGAATATCAACCTCAACTTCCAGAATGGAATGACTAATCTTATCATTGGACAGAGTGGCTCTGGAAAGACTGTACTTATGAAGTGCATTGTGGGGCTTCTTTTACCCGACAAAGGGAGCGTTCTATACGATGGACGTAACTTTCTTATGATGAATAAGAAAGAAAAGAAACAGTTAAGAAGAGAGATGGGAATGATCTTTCAAAGCGCAGCTCTTTTTGATTCCATGTCTGTTATCGACAACGTCTTACTACCTTTAAATATGTTTAGTGATGCCACTTATAAAGAACGAGTTAAGCGAGCTATGTTTTGCCTTGACCGGGTCAATTTATTAGATGCAAAAAGTAAGTTCCCTGGAGAAATAAGTGGGGGAATGCAAAAAAGAGTTGCTATAGCTCGAGCTATAGCACTAAACCCCAAATACCTATTTTGTGATGAACCCAACTCTGGACTCGATCCAAAAACCTCATTAGTTATTGATGACTTAATCCAAGATATCACTAAAGAGTACAACATGACAACCATTATCAACACACACGATATGAACTCAGTGCTGGGTATTGGTGAAAAGATTACCTATATCTACGAAGGAGAAAAAGAGTGGGAAGGAACAAAAGAGGAGATCTTCACCTCAACCAATGATCGATTAAATAACTTTATTTTCGCCTCGGATCTTTTTAGGAAAGTAAAGGAGGCTGTAAACAGCAAAGGATAAAAAAAGGAGCAACATTGCTCCTTTTTATTTTATTATTTCTTTCTAATAAACACATTGATAGGTGTTCCTGAGAAATTCCACTTCTCTCTCATCTTATTCTCCAAGAACCTTCTATAGGCTTCCTTAACGTACTGAGGTAGGTTAGCAAAAAACACAAATGAAGGAATCTTTGTATTAGGCAATTGAGTGATGTATTTTATCTTAATATACTTACCCTTTACAGAAGGTGGTGGATAAGCCTCTATTAATTGCAACATCTCTTCATTTAGTTTGGCTGTCGACACCCTTCGATTTCTATTGTCATAAACCATCCGAGCCTCTTCCAAAACTTTTAATATTCTTTGTTTATTAATTGCCGATGTATAAATAATAGGAAAATCAACAAACGGAGCCAAACGTGCACGAACAGCTTCTTCAAACGTTTTAATAGCCTTATTCGATTTATCTTCCACCAAGTCCCACTTATTGATTACCACAACCAACCCCTTGGCATTCTTTTGTATCAAAGAGAATATGTTTAAATCCTGACTCTCTATTCCACGAGTTGCGTCTAACATCAATATACAGACATCAGAACTCTCTATCGCTCTAATAGATCGAATTACAGAGTAATACTCTAGGTCTTCATGAACCTTACTCTTTTTTCGTATACCAGCAGTATCTACAAGATAGAAATCAAAACCAAACTTATTATACCTAGTGTATATCGAATCTCTAGTTGTTCCAGCAATCTCTGTTACGATATTACGATCTTCTCCTATAAAAGCATTTACTATAGAAGACTTACCAACGTTTGGCCTACCTACCACAGCAAATCTGGGTATATCATCATCTAATATCTCAACAGTCTCTTTCTTAAGCAAAGAGACTACTTTATCCAATAAATCACCTGTACCACTTCCTGTCATAGCAGAGACGCTATAAGGCTCACCTAACCCTAGTGAATAAAATTCAGGAACAGTATACATTTGATCTGTATTCTCTGTTTTATTGACAGTTAAAACAACAGGTCTATTTGAACGACGTAAAATTCCAGCAACCTCCTCATCTAAATCAGTTACTCCATTATTCACATCAACAACAAAGATTACTACATCAGCCTCTTCAACTGCAACTAAAACCTGTTTACGAATAGCATCCTCAAATATATCATCCGAATTAACCACCCAACCTCCTGTATCCACCACAGAAAACTCTCTTCCTTGCCACTCTGTTTTACCATACTGTCTATCGCGAGTAGTTCCAGCTTGATCGTCAACAATAGCCTGTCTTGATTTCGTTAACCTATTGAAAAGTGTAGATTTGCCTACATTAGGTCTTCCAACAATTGCTACTAAGTTTCTCATAATTGTTTATTTTACAATTTATCTACAATTGTATCAGTCTAGATTATATCCAAAGTCACGTAGCTGCTTATCGCTGCTGCGCCAATCTTTTTCAACTTTTACGAAAGTCTGTAGAAATACTTTTTTATCAAAAAAACGTTCCATCTCTTTTCTAGCTTCTGTTGCTACTTTTTTAAGAGCTTTTCCCTGTTTTCCAATTATAATTCCTTTTTGCGACTCTCGCTCTACTAGAATAACAACTTCTATATTAAGTTGTTTAGGAGTTTCCTTATACGATTCAACAACAACCTCTACAGAATAAGGAATCTCCTTATCGTAATAGAGTAGTATTTTTTCACGCATAATCTCCGAAACAAAGAATCGAGCCGATTTATCGGTCCATTGATCTTTATCAAAGTATGGAGGCGATAATGGTAACAGCTCTTTTATCCTAGAAAAGACATACGATGTATTAAATTTATTTAAAGCAGAAATAGGGATTATCTCTGCCTTTGGCAGTTGCTCCTCCCATGTTTCTACTAGTTTAACTAACTCCTCCTGATTCGTTAAGTCAATCTTATTAATTAACACCAAAACAGGAACATTTAGTTTTCGTACCAGGTCTAAGAACTCTTCGTTCTTATTCATTGCTTCAACTACGTCTGTTACATACAACAATATATCAGCATCAGACAAAGCCGACTTGCTGAACTTGAGCATAGATTCCTGTAGTTTATAATTGGGTTTTAACACACCCGGAGTGTCTGAGAATACAATTTGTGTATCCTCCTCGTTATAGATTCCCATTATGCGGTGACGAGTAGTTTGCGATTTAAATGTTGCTATTGACACGCGCTCACCCACCAACTCATTCATTAAGGTAGACTTACCAACATTGGGATTCCCAACTATATTAACAAAACCTGCTCTGTGATTTGACATGGTATACTTATTTAGACAAAAAAACGCATCATACTTCGTTAAGTACAGGATGCGTTTTTTATATACTTAATTATATTCTATTCGTTAACGCTTCCCATCGTAGCCCCATTTCAAGTAGAGGGCTCCCCAGGTAAATCCTGCTCCAAAAGCAGTAAAGATAAGATTATCTCCTTTCTTTAGGTCTTTTTCAAAATCCCATAGACACAAAGGAAGTGAGCCTGCACTGGTGTTTCCGTATCTATGAATATTAACCATAACCTGGTCTGGACCTAAATCCAAACGGTTTGCAACAGCATTAATAATACGTAAATTAGCCTGATGAGGAACCACCCATGCAATGTTCTCTTTATTCAGTCCATTGCGCTTGGCTATTTCGGCACTCACACGAGACATATTAGACACTGCGTATTTAAATACAGTTCTACCTTCTTGGTAGATATAGTGCATATGATTATCTACAGTAAAGTGAGAAGGAGTACAAACAGAACCACCAGCTTTTTGATGCAAGAACGGTAATCCTTTGCCATCTGTGTGTAAAATAGCATCCATCACTCCATATTCTTCATGTGTGGGCTCAAGCATTACAGCAGCAGCACCATCACCAAATATTGGACAAGTAGAACGGTCTGTATAATCCACAATAGAAGACATTTTATCTCCTCCAACAACAATAACTTTCTTGTATCGTCCAGAACGAATAAAAGAAGCTCCTGTTTCTAATGCAAATAGAAAACCACTGCAAGCTGCTGAAAAATCGAAAGCAAAAGCATTTTTCAACTTTAACTTATCACAAAGTATAGAAGCTGTAGAAGGAAAGGTATAGTCTGGAGTAGTAGTCGCAACAATAACCAAATCAATATCATCCGGGTTAGAACCAGTACGTTGCATTAACTGCTTAGCTGCCTTACGAGCCATATAAGAGGTTCCTAGCCCCTCCTCATTTAAAATTCTACGTTCACTTACACCAATGCGAGTCATAATCCACTCATCATTAGTCTCTACCATTTTAGACAATTCTGCATTGTTTAAAACATAGTCGGGAACATAGCCTCCCACACCCGTTATTACTGCGTTTATCTTTTCCATGAATATAATCCTTTTAAATACGAAAACACACTTTAAACAAGGATAACTCCTTATTTAAAGTGTGATATTCTTTTGTAGTTTATAGTGCTACATTTTTTTCTACTGCTAATTGGCCTCTATAGTAACCACATGCATTACATACAGTGTGGTATACATGCCATTCACCACAGTTTGGACATACAGCTAATGTAGGTGCAACTGCTTTATCGTGAGTTCTTCTTTTAGCTGTTCTTGTTTTAGATTGTCTTCTCTTTGGATGTGCCATTTTACTAAACTTTTATTTGTTATCTAATATTTCTTTTAATTTATTCCAACGTGGATCAATTTCCTCATCATCTGACTCAGATAAATCAGTTTTTGAAACCAGCAAATTGTCTAACTTATCTTTCATCTCCTGATTACATTCACCTGGTTTATGCGTGTGTTTCATAGGTAAAGCAAGAACAATACACTCATAGATATACCAAGCAATATTGAAAAACTTCTCTGTACTAGGGTGAACGATTAACTCTTCATTGTCACTCATATGCTCACCATATACAACCCGAATCCCCCCTTCTGTTACAACTTCCTGCTTCATATCTTCCAAGCAGTAGTCACAAGAAATCCAC
>JASLCM010000212.1 GCA_030151845.1 Bacteroides sp. | reverse complement strand
TTGTTTACATGGGAGCAACAGATGTAAAACGTCAACACCTAAATGTTGAAAAAATGCGCATGCTTGGCGCTAAAGTTGTTGCGGCTACCAGCGGGAGCCAAACTTTAAAAGATGCAACAAACGAGGCGATTAAAGATTGGTGTGAAAATGCCGAAGACACCTATTATATCATCGGCTCTACCATAGGACCTCACCCCTATCCCGATTTAGTAACTCGCTTACAGTCTGTTATTAGTAAAGAGACTCGAATCCAACTCAAAGCACACACGGGCTCGGAAGTTCCCAATTATGTCATAGCTTGTGTGGGTGGTGGCAGCAATGCTGCGGGTATGACTTATCACTTTTTACAAGAACCTAGTGTTAACATTGTCTTAGCTGAAGCTGGAGGGAAAGGGGCCGATACAAACCTAACAGCTGCAACAATAAACAAAGGAGTCCCTGGTGTTTTACATGGGTGCCGTACATTGATTTTACAAGACAAAGAGGGGAAAGTCCAAGAACCCTACTCCATCTCTGCTGGATTGGATTATCCAGGAGTAGGACCACTTCATGCCTACTTGGCAAAAACAAACCGAAGTCGGGTTCTTGCTATAACCGACGATGAAGCAATGGAGGCTGCTTTTGAGCTTACTAAGTTAGAAGGAATTATTCCTGCCATAGAATCGGCTCATGCATTAGCAGTTCTTGACAAAATAGACTTTAAACCAACAGATGTGGTAGCTCTCTGTTTATCTGGGCGTGGAGATAAAGATATGAGTACTTTTATTGAGGCAATGAACCAACAAGAAGAGTGAAGGGATTAAGTAACGGGGACAGTAAAAGTATGCTACTTCCCCGTTACATAATTGTAAAGCTTATACTTAAAGTGTTGCCATCCTCATCTACAACGGTAAGGTTGTGCTTTCCTTCCAACAACACTGCTGTGTATTTATGAATGTTTTTTGTCGTTCCCACAAAAACACCATTAAGATGCCAGTAAACCTCTTTTGAAGGAACACTATGTACTAAATCAAAAGTTAACCTACCTGCTGAACCATCCAACTGTTTAGGCAAGCTGATTCTTGCCCAATCTTGGGGATAAATAAACTGCATGGGTAAGTGTTCCTCTCCAATACAACCATCCATTAGTGGAGGTAAAACTCGATAGTCTGCATGATGTTTCTTATAATACCACTCCCAAACTGGAGGTAATGTAAACCATTTTTGTTGAACTACAGGTAGCTGGTCTACACAGTCTTGATAAACCTGATATTTGCCATCGGGTGTAACCCAAACCTCGTGGTGATAAGGGCATACCTCACTACGAATTCCTACGGGTAAAGCATGTATTGTCTCTTTTTCTTCACAATACCTACCAGACAAATGGCCCGACTTCTTGCATATTTCCACATCAATAAATTCACCTTCGGGTTCATTGAACCAATGAGCCTCTGGTAGTAAATTAAATAGATCAAACATGACAGGTGCAGCTGTTCGAGCTCCAGTTAAACCAACTTTTCCCTCTCCTGTAGCGTTTCCCACCCATACTCCTACTGCATATCGTTGATTTAAACCAACAGCCCATCCATCTCTAAATCCATAACTAGTTCCTGTTTTCCAGGAGATTGGTCGCATGGAGGAGATCGACTTCCAATCTATCTCTTCTGGGCGATTTACCTCTTTTAGTGCATTCAGGGTTTGCCATATTGCTCCTTTAGAGAGAGGAATATCTACACCCGTATGTTGAGAAGTAGGCTTCCCGTAGAGGTTAAGTGCCACTCCTGGTAAATTTTGTACTTTTCGCCCTAGGAGAACATAAGCTGCGGTAACCTCACCTAGCTTACATTCGGCCCCTCCTAAAATAAGAGAGAGTCCATAGTGAGAGGCAGGGTTCGTTAAAGTAGTTAGTCCGAATTGCTTTAATAGATTATAAAACTTGGGGACAGTATACTCTTTCAGTAAAAATACAGAAGGTATATTGAGGGATCGCGCCAAAGCTTCATCAGCTGGTACTGCCCCTTCAAACTGTAAATTATAATTTTGAGGGGAAAATCCATCAATTGTTACGGGTATATCAGGCAGTAAGGTTTGTGGTAAAAGCATCCCTTCACTTAACATTGCCCCATACAAAAAAGGCTTTAAAATACTTCCAGAGCTTCGTGGAGAGTTTATAACGTCTACCTGTCCCTCTTTTCCGCGTTCAAAGTTTATATTGCCACAGTAGCTTACCACCTCATTTTTCCACACATCAACAACTATTGCTGCTATGTTCCGAATATCACTGCGCTTAAATTCACGATTCCAGCGCAACAGCAAACTCTCAGCCTCTTTTTGTAGATCCAGATCTAATGTTGTTCTATGAGTTTTTCCTGGTGAATGAAGAAAATAGTGCGTAACTAAATGAGGAGCATATTGTGGCATTGGATGAGGTTTTTCAGGAAGGGGTTCATCTACTGCTAGTAGGTAGTCTTCTCGAGAGAGAAGAGACTTTCTCCACATTTTTTGGAGTAATCTGTCGCGTTTTTCCTTCAACTCTCCTCTTCTTTTTGCGAGGTGAATCATAGAGGGGGAGTTAGGAAGAACAGCTAAAGTCGCCGCTTCTGCCCAAGAGAGATCCTGTGCTTCATGCCCAAAATATCTCCAAGATGCAGCTTCTATCCCCACTACATTACCACCAAAAGGGGCATGGGCAACATAAAGATTTAAAATCTCTTTTTTAGAGTATCTAAATTCTAACCGAGTAGCCCAAATAACTTCTACCAGCTTCTCGGAAAATGTACGTGCTCTATTTCTTGCTAAACGAACGGTTTGCATCGTTAGGGTACTCCCTCCACTCACAATCCTCTTCGCAACTATATTTTGCTTCACTGCTCGCAGAATAGCTACTGGGTTGACTCCCCAATGCCAATAAAAGTATTCATCTTCAAACAGTAACAATGCTTTTTCTACCTTATCGGGAACATCGTAGCTAGGAGAAAATCGCCATTGTCCATCTTGAGCTATTCGTGCACCTATCAACTTTCCCTCTGCATCATTCACAACCGTTGCATAAGGGGTATCAAACAGAGGGGTTGGCAAACAAAAATAGTAGATAAGTAGGAGTATGACTACTCCATAGCGAACTATCTTTTTCTTCTTTTGATTGCTTTTTCCCATTAACGAATTACCTCTACATCGTTAGCCTTTGTTCTTGCTCGATAGGTTGGATCATACATCACCTCGCACGAAACTGCCGGCTGAGTAAATCGTCCTACATAAGCTGCTTGCAAGCGCACTTTCTGTACAAACTCCTCTCCTCTATTTAGATTAAAATAGCTAAGTATACGATCATCTCTAACCTCCTCATAAGTAGCCACTTGATTCCCTTCCCCTCTTTCTGTAGGTAATAGGGTACTATAAATTTCCCAACCTGCAGGAATTATATGGGTCAATGAAAGGTTGGAGAGATTCTCCTGACTCCTGTTTTTCACCTTTACATAAGCTATAAAATCTACTCCTTGTCTAATCTTAGCTACATCAATCTTTTTACCAGCCATATCCGTATAGAGAACAGTTAACTGTAAACCATTACTACTAGCTGGAAGATTGTCTACAAGGGGTTGCCACTTCTTGGTTAAGTCCAGATAGACTACTGCAGTTCCCTTGTTTTCAAGAATCAGCTTACTCTTGAAAACAAG
>JASLCM010000192.1 GCA_030151845.1 Bacteroides sp. | reverse complement strand
GGATGAGAAGAAGTAGGAGTCCCAACCCCAATCCTGTAAGTGATATGTCTATTGTTCCCAAAGTTGTTCTCTTTATAAAATGAGTTCTTGATCGCATCCTTTTGCAAAGAGTGGGTCATGAGAGACCACCAGTGCGGCTGCTCCTTTTGCCACCTCCTCTTGCAAGAAGTGTAAAACAAGGGCGGCAGACTCGGCATCTAGGGCTGAGGTGGGCTCATCGATCAGGAGTAGGGGTTTATGGAGCAGGGCCATTGCAGCCAACATGATTCGCTGTCGTTGTCCTCCCGATATCTCGTTCACTCTTCGTTCATAGAGCTCTTCTTCCAGCCCTAATCGGTCGAAGTTCTCTAATAAACGCTCGGTGGTAAAAGAGGCTGAACGATTGGCCTTGAGGGTAAAGGTTAGAGCAATCATCTCTTTCACCCATTCGTTGGGTAGATGGAGTTCTTGGGGTAACCAAGCTATTTTTTGGCGTATCGCATCTATGGTCTCCCTGCTTTGTTCGATTCCATCTACTACTACTCTTCCCTCTGCTAAAGAGACAAATCCTAGTACCGCATGTAGCAATGAGCTTTTACCTCTTCCCGATGCCCCTGTTACACAACACATTTCGCCCAAGTCTACCTTTAGGTTGAGCTGCGAAAAAAGGGTCTCTTCACCAAAGGTTATTCTTCCATTTTCTACTGTTAACATAGCCATTCTGCCTTAGATCTTACCAAAGATAAGAATGATTTTTGTTCTCTCCCCCTCGATCCGCCAGGCAATTCTTTTTTTATCTAAAACAAGTTTGTATTTTAGAGAATAATGTATCAATATTATATCTATATTTGCAGCCAATTTCTTAAAAGGATGCTACTATGATTGAAAATGAAAGAAACATTCGAACTGAATTAGTAATTGAAGCTGGAAAAGCGATGATGAGAGCGGCACGTACTGCTCCCAAAGGAAAGGGCATTGATCAACTTGAGATTGCTCTTGTACAGGGAGAGAGTATCAAAGAGTTGGCTCGGGAGATGCTTCAGCTAGATTATCGCGGAGGAAAGTATACGTTTACGCGTGACTCTAACAACCTTCTTCAGGCGCAATGTGTTGTTCTTATTGGTTATAGGGCGTGTAACTTAGGATTAAACTGTATGCATTGTGGTTATCCTACTTGTGCGGCTAAGCCCAAAGAGGTTCCCTGTGCAATGAATGCCATTGATGTTGGCGTAGCTGTGGGCTCTGCTTGTGCTACTGCTGCAGATTGGCGAGTAGATACTAGAGTAATGTATTCTGCTGGATTGGCGGCACAGAAAATGGGGTTGTTACCCAACTGTAGTTTGGTTACAGCTATTCCTGTGAGTGCCTCTTCAAAGAATCCATTCTTTGATCGTAAGCCTACTCCTTCTAAATAATAGTGCTATGATGAAATCGAACAACCTAAACAAAAGAATTGAAGAGGTAAAAGAGTATGGTGCAAACCGTACCTTCTTTCCTGCCGAATGGTACCCTCAAAGTGGGGTTCAGCTAACCTGGCCACATGAGGAGACCGACTGGAAAGAGATTTTACCCGAAGCTCTTGCTTGTTTTAAGCAGATTGCTCAAGAGATTGCCAAGCGTCAGCGTTTACTTATTGTTGCGCCTAATGTTGATGAGGTGAAAGAGCAAATTAAGGATGTGGTAGATTGTGACCGGGTTCTTTTTGTTCAGTGTCCTACAAACGACACTTGGGCGAGAGATCATAGTCCGATTACGCGCATGGATAACAATGAACCTACCTTGATTGATTTCACTTTCAACGGTTGGGGAATGAAGTTTCCTGCCAACTACGACAACCTCATTACGTGCAACTTGGTGCATTCAAAACAGTTAACGGGTTACTACCTGGATCAGCGCCTTATCACCTTAGAGGGTGGAGCGTTAGAGACAGATGGCTTGGGAACTTTGCTAACCACCTCGGAATGCCTTCTCTCTGCCAATCGCAACGAATGGCTGGCTAAGGAGGATATGGAAGAGTATTTAAAGAGTATCTTCCGACTCAAACAAATTCTCTGGCTCAACCATGGCTATTTGGCGGGCGATGATACCGACAGCCACATCGACACATTGGCTCGTTTCTGTTCGCCTCAAACCATAGCCTATGTAAAATGCTCAAACAGTGAGGATGAACATTTTGAGGAGTTGTCTAAGATGGAAGATGAGCTCAGGGAGTTTACTACCTTAAGTGGAGACCCTTATGAGTTAATCCCTCTGCCTCTCCCCGATCCTATTTATGATGGAGAAGATCGATTACCGGCTACTTATGCCAATTTTTTAATAGTAAACGAAGCTGTTCTTTACCCAACCTATAACCAGCCCGAAAATGACTTACAAGCTAAGAAACAGCTTGAAAAGGCTTTTCCTGGTAGAGAAATTGTGGGCATTGACTGTCGCGTACTCATTAAACAGCACGGTTCACTTCACTGTGTAACCATGCAATACCCAATAGGTGTTTTAAAAGATTAAGAATATGAAGAAAATAAAGGTAGGACTTGTTCAACAAGCCAATACGGAGAATATAAAAGATAATCTTCGCAAACTTGCAAAGAACATCGAAGCATGTGCCAAAGAGGGTGCTGAACTTATTGTACTTCAAGAGATTCACAATACACTCTACTTTTGCCAAACAGAAAATACCGATCTCTTTGATTATGCCGAACCCATTCCAGGTCCGTCGACAGGATTCTTTGGAGAGTTGGCTGCTATGCATCAGGTAGTTTTGGTTACCTCTCTGTTTGAAAGACGTGCTCCTGGTCTCTATCACAACACCTCTGTTGTGTTTGATAAGGATGGTACTATTGCGGGAAAATACCGTAAGATGCACATCCCAGATGACCCAGCCTATTACGAGAAATTTTATTTTACTCCTGGAGATATGGGGTTTGAGCCTATCGAAACCTCCCTCGGGAAGCTTGGTGTTTTAATTTGCTGGGATCAATGGTATCCTGAAGCAGCACGAATCATGGCTATGAAAGGTGCAGAGCTCTTGATCTATCCTACAGCGATTGGTTGGGAAAGCACAGATACACCCGATGAAAAGCAAAGACAATTGGATGCATGGGTTATCGCCCAACGCGGACATGCGGTTGCTAACGGTCTGCCTGTGGTTTCTGTTAATCGTGTGGGTCATGAAACCGATCCTTCGGGACAAACCAATGGCATTCTCTTTTGGGGAAATAGCTTTGTAGTGGGTCCACAAGGGGAGTTCTTAACCCAAGCAAGTAACGATAAGGAACAAAACCTGGTGGTAGAGGTAGACCTTACGCGCTCTGAAAATGTACGCAGATGGTGGCCCTTTTTCCGAGATCGTAGAATCGATGCCTACGATGGTATTTTAGAGAGATATTTAGATAAATAAAAATAGAACTGGTGCGGACTGGTTCATGGAGCGAGTCCGCCTACCTACTTTTACGAAACTAAGGCAATTTATTTATAGCTTATATTGGATAGCAACTATGCTTTTCGCCTTTTTAAAAAACAATTCTGCCCTTTTTTATGGGGAGTGTTACAATTTAATGACATGTAGCCTACCCTAATAACAATCGACATCTGAAACCCTGAATGAGAATACAGCACAGCTATCTCTCCAACTTTGTTGTGCTTTTTTTTACAGGAAAGAGGGAGAAAAGCAGGTTTTTAAACCGATAGGAAGTAACAAAAATGTGTTTTAATATCAATTATTATTTTTTTATTATTTAATTTTATGAAACAATTATCAATGATTGTAGCCGCTATGGCTATTTGTTTTAGTGTTAGCAGCTGTTCTGGTAAAAAACAAGAATCGGCTCAAGAAGAACCAGTTGCAATAGAAACTGTTGAAAACGAGTTACAAGAGATGGCAGAAGTTGAAGAAGTTGTGGTAGATTCTCTTGTTGACGTTGTTGAAGAGGGTACTGCACTAGAGGTAAATGTTGGAGAAACAATTGAACAAGAGTAAGATTTAAGTGTTATAAACTAGGTATTGTTCAATAAAAGCTCATACCTAGTTTATTTGCTTAATCTTTATTTTTAAGGTATCTTAAAAGATGAATAAAGTAAGTATCTTTGTGGCCTCTCTTCTTGTTGTTGGCTGTATGAGCTGCACAGGAAAAAAACAAGAGGTGCAAAAAGAGGTTGCTCCAGAGGCAATCGAACAGGTAGAAGAGGTATTGGAGTTAGACACACTTGAGAGTGTTGCCGATACCCTATTG
>JASLCM010000171.1 GCA_030151845.1 Bacteroides sp. | reverse complement strand
AGAAAGTTTGAAGTTATTTCGAAAAGTTTCCTTGACAACAGCTATCAACTCTTTTGTCTTTCGTTTTTCTTTGTCTTCTTTCGACTTTTCCCCACGATAGACATGCATTTCTTGTTCTTTATCCCATCCAAAAAGCATCATAGGAACATCCAAAGGACTTCCGTCTCTGACTTTTAAAGCTTTTACTACAGAATATTCGGGATTCTCATCCTTCTCTATAGAGAGAATGCCGGCAGCTTTACGTTGTAGTTCTGATCCTATATGTCCTCGAAGTTTTATGCCATTGGGAACAAAGTGTAAAACACAGATAATACAGGTGTTATAAATCCCAGCTAAGCGATAGAGTTCATCTACAATAGCAATGCTTTCTGTCTCATCGTTAGCAGAGCGAATTAAATCAGCTATACCGTCAATAACCACAAGATGAATGCCGTTATGCTCGTGATAAAACAAATCCATACTTTCTCGAATTAGCTTCAATCGATCTTTTCGAGAGAGAGAGGCAAGATATAGGGAATGATAAAATTTAGGAACAGTAGACATAGAGGCTCTACGTAGAGTTTTCCCTAAATTTTTGTGTAATTGAGCTTCTGATTGTTCGGTATCATAGTGTAGGACTGCCAAACCCTTTGGGTTTGAGCAAATTTCTAATCCTAATGTGCTTTCTGATTCTAACTGTTTCGTTCCAAGGGTTCCTGCGATGATGGCAGAAATATAATTGCTTTTTCCTGTTCCTTCTCCTCCCGTAATACAGAAAAGGTTGTCTTGTGTACCGATTGGTACACCGTTAACAGAAATAATAGCTTTAGAAACATTAGGGGGATTATCATAATCCACTTCACAAGAGCGTAGCAGCATTATTGTCTGATAGTATAGATCTGTAAACATCTTGGATAGTAATGTTTTTAGATCGTTAGAATTATACCCCAAGGCAAAGAAGTCTGATATATCTTTTTCTGTTTTTATTCCTTTCAAAGGGAGTTGAAGTTGGAGTACTTTATATTTAGATAAATTTTCCACTTGTCTTTGTGCCTCTCTAATACCTGTTTCGTCCGTATCATAAAGAATAATAATATGCCGGAAGCGTAGGCTCAGACTTTCAATGACGCTCTCTGGTATTAGTGCTGTTTCACTGTTAAAACAGATAGCATTGAAACAATGATTTGAAAGAGATAGTACATCTTTTTCTCCTCCTGTAATAAAAAGTATATCACCTTTATTGGGTAATTGCTCTAATCCGAAAATATAATCATCATGTTTTTCTCCTCCATAAAGGAAGCGCAATTGACTGTAAGGGCGATATATTTTTACGAAACTCCCCATCATATAGCAAAAGATAGGTTCTTTTGTTGTAGCGATTAATACATATGGTTTCCCTTGCTTAGAGATAGCCTCATAATGAGATAGTGATTTTACCTGATAACGATCTAGTGTTTTAATAGTAATACCATATTGTTGCCAGAACTTAAGTTCTTTATCACTAAACGATTGTTCAAAGATCTTGAATGTTTTTTTATTTTCAAGTCTTTTTAAATTTACCTCTATTTGTGGAATAGAATTGTTTCTGGAGAGTTGCAATTTATTATCTACCTGTAAAGTTTGATTAATAGAAATATTGAGATTTAGGTCATGTATTATAGTGGTCAAAAGCTTCATGAAATCTGAGCGTATATCGAGTTTCAGTATTGTCGCTGTAAACCAAAAGCAGTCTCCCGAATAGGCGCTATTCCCAAAATCTTTCATTTGATAACATTGCTTTTTTGTATCAAAGTATATGTTACATGAAGCTCTCTTATCCTCATAGAAAGGATTGTGAAAGTTGCGTTTCGGAATGAAATCAATCGGCATATAAAAGTAAAAAATCTCTAAACCTCGATTTGTATGTGCTAAAATTTCTTCTTTCAAATTCATAGTTGCTCAAATAAATTTTGTCTATTTTCTCCCATATAGCCTTTTAAAATACCATCTTTATAGGCATTTAAGCGCTGTAAAGCTTCTATACGACGGAAGCCCTTGAGCGTAGCACGCCCTGTTTTTACGGCGATATACAATCCTTTAAATGGGTAAACTACATGGTTACAAGAGACATAACGGTATGGTATTACATTTGCTTCACGCCATCGGGCAAGGGATGCTTTTGAGATCCCTAGTAGGTGCATGACATCCGAAGAATTAAGTTCAACTTTATCTTCTAATACGCTATAATCTCGTTTTAGCTCCATAATGAATTGAACAACTTGTCTAACTTCATTCCGAAGAGCTTGTATCTCCTCAAAGAGAGAATTAGGATTGGTCACATTCATCTTGATTAAGTATTTTTAGAATAAATTTAAGTAAAGATAAAAGAGATCTTTTTAGATCTTCTTCATTTTGTTGTTCTCGTAAACTCATTAGAAAAAGTTCTAAGTGTAATAAAATTTGGGATTTGTCGAATTGATACAGCTTGCGTAGTATCCGCAAAAGATCTTTTTCTTCAACAATCTGGCAACGATTACTTATATGCTTTCGTGTCTTTACTATAGAATCAATTATACCATATGGGAGATGTATGATGAGCATATCTTTTCCTAGGGCATATGCACATTTTAGGTATGTACTGATTCGAAGAACCTTTTCTAACTTACAGTTCTTCACAAAATTCGAGTACTCTATTCCTCCGTCATCTGCTGCCTTCTTTATGTTATCACATGATGCCAGCAACATATCAAGAGTAGGGCACACAATGAACAGACGCCCTTTGGTCTTTGGAGTATTCTGTTTTTTCTTTTCCATATAAATCTGATGCTGAGTTATTTGCTCTAAAGTTCCGAAGAGAAGTAGCTTTTAACGAATATTTAAAGACTATTTTATGGTATTATGATACCATTTACTTTCTTTTAGCTAAGCGATTTTGCTCAAGAATATTCAGTAGTTCTGATAGAGAAACAAAACATAGAATGATGAGAAAAAACTTCAGTGCACGGTGCAAGTCCCTTTATATAAGGGCTTGCACCGTGCACTGAAAATTGTAGCCAAAGTCGATATAAAATATTTCTAATCAAAGCCTTGTTAGAAGAATCATATTTTTATAAATTTGAACCTAGCAACATTAGGTATGTTTATACTCTAGGCATACTCTCAAAAGTATCTGAAATGGCTACAGATTGGCTACAGTAGTACTTGAGATTAGGCTAAATATCTGAAAATTAGATAGTAATATGTGAGGTTCGAATCCCTCCAGCTCCACTGGAATAAAATCAAATTAATTTAAAAGCGTTGATATATCATTGT